>JANNHX010000520.1:0-10748 GCA_031404615.1 Chloroflexota bacterium | reverse complement strand
GCTATGCGCGCACGCTCGACCTGTCGACCAGGGACCTGCACGACGCGCTGCACGCCAGGCATCGGTCACGGGCGGCGGCGAACCGGACGACGAGCAGGCGGCGCGAGACTGCCATACCGCCCGGCCGGTCGTCCACCTCGGCCAGCAGCGACTCGCCCTCGAGGAAGGTCCAGCCGCCGTCGTCCAGGACCTTGCGGGCCCCGTCGTCGTCGGCGGTGGTCATGATGAAGTGCCCCACCTCGCCAAGGCCGCCGCCGCCGATCGCGCGCAGGTCGACGCCGGCCGCGGCCATCTCCTCGGCGAGGCGGGCCATCTGGCCGGGCTGGTTGGTGACCTGGACGACGAACTGCCTGGGCATTCGGGGCCTCCGGGCGGCGGGTGCCGCGGCGATGTCTCGGACGAGGATGTGATTCTCGCATGGCCCGGGGTGTCGCATCCAGCGACAAGCTCAAACCCCGGCTCCGCTCCGGCCCAACCCCGGGCGCGATCCACCCCGACGCGCGATCCCCCGCGACGAGCCGCCCGCATGCCCGATCCGCCTATCCCCGGCGGATCGCGATCGCTCGCCGGTAGGCCTCGAGGTACCGCGGCGCGGACCCGGTGACCCAGTTGAAGTCCACGGCCATCCCGCGGCCGCGCAGCGCCGTCCAGGCCCTCGGGTCCGCGCGCATGGCCGCGGCGCGCCGCACGGCACCCACGAGCGCGGCCGACGTCGCCTCCTCGAACACGAAGCCCGTCCCCGTGCGGGGGTTCGCGGTCGCGTCGATGACGGAGTCCGCGAGGCCGCCCGTCCGGCGCACGACCGGCACCGTGCCGTAGCGCAGGGCGATCATCTGGCCCTGCCCGCACGGCTCAAAGCGCGACGGCATGAGGAACAGGTCCGCGCCGGCGTAGATGCGGCGGGCCATGTCACGGTCGAAGCGCTCGATGAGGGCCACGCGCCCCGGGTTCGCGGCGGCGAGCGCGCGGAACGGGTCCGCGAGCGACGCGTGGCCGCTCCCCTGGACGATGACCCGCGTCCCGTCGGCCAGGAGGTCCTTCACCCCGCCGGCGAGGAGGTCGAAGCCCTTCTGGGGGTCCATCCGCCCGATCATCCCGAGCACGGCGCCGTCGTCGTCGGGGTCCATGCCGTTGCGCTCCAGCAGGTCCCGGCGGCAGGCGCCCTTGCCGGTCGTGTCGGTGCGACTGAACGGCGCGGCGAGCGTCGGGTCCGTCGCGGGATCCCAGACGTCTGGGTCGATGCCGTTGAGGATCCCGAAGAAGCGGTCGCCGAGCTCGCGCAGCACCGGGTCCAGCCCCATCCCGAAGTCGGGCGTCAGCGCCTCCGCGGCGAAGCCCGGCGAGACGGTGTTGGCGATCTCGGAGCGCTCGATGGCGGTCAGCAGCAGGTCGAGGCCGGCCGGGTTCTCGCCCGCGAGCGGGTCCCCCGGCGCCAGGCCCAGGTCGGCGAGGTGGTCGCGGCCCGTCCAGCCGTGGTAGGCGAGGTTGTGGAGCGTGAGCGTGACGGCCATGCCGCTGAAGAACGGGTCCTTCGCCGCGTCACCGCGCGCCCGCTCCAGCAGCGCCGGGCCCGTGTGCCAGTCGTGGACGTGCAGGACGTCGAGCGGCGTCCCATCGCGCTTGAGCGCGGCGAGGGCCGCCCGGCAGAAGACGGCGAACCGCCACGGGTCGTCCGGGAAGTCGTAGAAGGCGTCGCGGTCGAACGCGGCCGGCACGTCCACGAGGCGCAGCCGGTAGCCGTCCCCCTCCACGTCGATGACCGCCACGTCGAGCGGCTTGCCGGTGAGGGGGTCCGCAATCCGCAGCGGGGGCTCCGTGACGGCACCGGCGGGCACCATCACGGACCGGTAGCGGGGCAGGAACACGTCGACGGGGGCGGCGAGCTCCGTGGCGGCCTCGGGCAGGCGCCCGAGCGCCCGCGCGAGCGCGTCGACGACATCGGCGAGGCCGCCGGTCTTGGCCCAGGGCTCGCACTCGGCGGCGAGAAGCGCGACACGGATCGTCATGCGCCGATCGTAGCGCCCGCGACGCTGCCGGGTCACCCCGGGTCCGGACCGGTCGAAGGGTGTCGCGGGACCGGTTCCACGGAGTCTTCTAAACCGGTTCACAGAGTGGCGGGATGCCGTCTATCATCTCCCCCTCATGGAGCCCCTCGTCCGAATCCCCGTCGCGCCCGGCGCGCCGTTCAACCTGCCGCCCAAGCTGGAAGGCCTGCGGCGAATGGCCTACAACCTGTGGTGGAGCTGGCACCCCCGTGCCCGGATCCTGTTCTCGCGGATCGACGCGGGACGGTGGGCCCGGTACCGCAACCCGATCCCCCTGCTCGCCGGAGCCGTCAACTGGGCGCAGCTCCTGGACAACTCGGCGTTCATGGCCGAGTACGAGGACATCCTCCGCGAATTCGACGAGTACATGGCCGACGGCACGGGCCAGTGGTTCCAGCGCCGCCACGGCAGCGAGCTGAGCGGCCCCATCGGCTACTTCTGCGCCGAGTACGGCTTCCACGAGTCGCTGGGCATCTACTCCGGCGGCCTCGGGGTCCTCGCGGGCGACCACATGAAGGCCGCCTCGGACATGGCGCTGCCGCTCGTCGGTGTCGGGCTCATGTACCGCCGCGGCTTCTTCCGCCAGACGATCGACGCCGATGGACACCAGGAGCACGCGTACCCCGACTTCGAGATCTCGCGCTTGCCGATCCTGCGCGCCCTGGACCGCCTGGGCCAGCCCCTGACGGTCAGCGTCGAGCTGCCCGGCCGCGAGCTGTTCGCCGCTGTGTGGGTCGCCCAGATCGGCCGGGTGCCGGTGCTGCTGCTTGACACGGACCTGCCGGACAACGACGACTCGGATCGCCCGATCACGCACATCCTCTACGTGCGCGGCCGGGAGATGCGCCTTCACCAGGAGCTGGTCCTGGGCGTGGGCGGCACCCGAGCGCTGCGCGAGTTGGGCATCTCGCCCGCCGTGTGGCACCTCAACGAGGGACACTCCGCGTTCCTCCTCGCCGAGCGGGCTCGCGAGCAGGTCGCCGGCGGCGCCACGATCAGCGACGCCTGGAAGACGGTCAGCCGTGACAGCGTGTTCACGATCCACACCCCGGTCTCGGCGGGCAACGAGCGGTTCGACGCCGAGCTCGTGCGTCGCGTCGCCGGGCCGCTGTTCGACGGCGACGGCCGGCCACGCACCGGCGGCATCCCCATCGGGCAGCTCCTGGAGCTGGGCCAGGGCGTCGAGCGGGACGCCAGCCAGTTCGACATGACGGCGTTCTCGCTGCGGCTCACCAACGGCGCCAACGCCGTGTCGCACCTCCACGGCCACACCGCGAACGGGACCTGGTACGGCATCGCGCCGCACGAGATCCTGGGCCTCACCAATGGCGTGCACACCCCGACCTGGGTGGGCCAGCCGATGCGCGATGTCCTGGAGCGCTACACGAACGCCGACCTGGACTCCATGGACGACCAGCCCGAGGAGCAGCGCTTCTGGGAGCGCACGGCCCAGGTGCCCACGGCCGAGCTGTGGGAGGCCCATCAGCGCCAGAAGCTGGAGCTGGCGATCTTCGCCCGCGGCCGCCTGCGCAGCCAGTTCGCCCGCCACGGCGAGGCGCCGGGAACGCTCGAGGAGCTCGAGGAGGTCATGGACCCCGGGGTCCTCACCATCGGCTTCGCGCGCCGCTTCGCGACCTACAAGCGGGCCGCGCTGCTGTTCTCGGACCTCGACCGGCTCGCCCGGCTCATCTGGGACGCGGACCGGCCGGTGCAGATCATCTTCGCCGGCAAGGCCCACCCGGCCGACCGGCCCGGCCAGGGCGTCATCCAGGACATCTTCGGCCGCTCGCGCAGCCCCAAGCTCCGCGGCCGCGTGTTCATCATGGAGGATTACGACATCCGGATCGCCCGGTTCCTCGTGCAGGGCGTCGATGTCTGGCTCAACAACCCGCGGCGCCCGCTCGAGGCATCGGGGACGTCCGGCATGAAGGCCGCCGCAAACGGCGTGCTCAACGTGAGCGTGCTGGACGGCTGGTGGGACGAGGGCTACGTCGGCGACAACGGCGGGGCCATCGGCGGCCGCGAGACCAACCCGGACGAGGGCGCCCAGGACTGGGCCGACGCACAGGACCTCTACCGCATCCTGGAGCATGAGCTCATCCCGGCCTACTACGACCGCGACGTGGACGGCCTCCCGTCGCGCTGGGCCCAGCTCATGCGCAACTCCCTCGCCAGCACCATCTGGCGCTTCTCGACGACCCGGATGCTCCACGAGTACACGGAGCGCCTGTACCTGCCGGCGGCGGGCATCGACGTCCCCCGCCCGGCGGCCGAGACCCACTAGCCCAACCCCGTCAGGCCGCCACGTCCGCGGCCCGGCAGCGAACCAGAGGACCGCACCTTGGCCCCCCGAATCTCGCTGGCCCTGGCGATCCACAATCACCAGCCCGTGGGCAACTTCGGGTGGGTGTTCGCCGAGGTCTACGACCGCGCCTACCTGCCGATGCTCGAGGCGCTCGAGCGGCACCCGGGCGTCCGGCTCTCGCTCCATTACACTGGCCCGCTCCTGGAGTGGTTCGCGGCGGAGCGCCCGGAGTTCCTCGCGAGGCTCGGCGCGCTGGTTGCGCGCGAGCAGGTGGAGCTCCTCGGCGGCGGCCTCTACGAGCCGATCCTCGCGTCCCTCCCGGAGCAGGACCGGATCGACCAGCTCACGCGCATGGCGTCCACGCTCCAGGCCATGACCGGCCGCCGCCCGCAGGGCGCGTGGCTGGCCGAGCGGGTCTGGGAGCCGGACCTGCCCACGTCGCTGGCCAAGGCCGGCTACCGCTGGACGATCCTGGACGACCAGCATTTCCGCGCGGCCGCCATCCCGGAGGAGAACCTCTGGGGCGCCTACACGACCGAGGACCAGGGCGACCTGCTCACGGTCTTCGGGACCGAGCAGGGCCTCCGCTACCGGATCCCGTTCGGGTCCGTGGAGGATGTCATCGGCTACCTCCGCGCCCACGCGACGGAGGACGGCAAGCGGGTCGGCATGATGGGCGACGACGGCGAGAAGTTCGGCGCGTGGCCCACGACCTTCGAGCACTGCTGGGGCGGCGGGCGCTGGGTCGGGCGGTTCTTCGAGGCCCTCGAGGCCAACGCAGACTGGCTCACGACCGTGACGCCCAGCCAGTGGCTGGACCGCGAGCCCCCCATCGGGCGCGTCTACGTCCCGACCAGCTCGTACGCCGAGATGGGCGAATGGGCACTGCCGCCCGACGAGACCGTCGTGTTCACCCGGCTCCTCCACGAGGCCGCGGCGGGTCACAGGCCCGAGTACCGCTGGCTCCGCGGCGGGTTCTGGCGCAACTTCCAGGTGAAGTACCGCGAGATCAACGACCTCCACAAGCAGATGATCCGGGCGAGCCGCAAGGTCGCGGCGATGCCCGAGGGCCCGGAACGGACCTCGGCGCTGGACCACCTGCACCGCGGCCAGTCCAACGACTGCTACTGGCACGGGCTGTTCGGCGGCATCTACATCAGCCACATGCGCCTCGCCACCTACGAGCACCTGATCGCGGCCGAGGACGCCGCGGACGCGATCCTCGGCACGGTCGTCGCCGCGGAGCGGCTCGACCTCGACATGGACGGCCGGGACGAGGTCCGACTCGCCGACGCCGGGCAGGTCGTCACCGTCAAGCCGACGGAGGGTGCGGGGATCGGCGGCTGGGACGTCCGGGCGGCCCGCCACGCGCTCACCGCGGTCCTGCGCCGCCGGCCCGAGGCCTACCACGAGACCCTCCGCTCCCACGAGGCGAACGCCGGCGAGGAGCGCGCGGCGGCCGGTGACGGCGCGGCAGTCGACGGCGCCGTCACCTCGATCCACGACATCGTCATGGTCAAGGAGCAGGGCCTCGCGAGCCGCCTCCACTACGACGACCACGAGCGCCGGACCGGCCTCGTCCGCTTCCTCGCCCCCGACGTCTCGCCCGAGGCCGTGGCCGTGGCCGCCGAGGCGGAGCTGGGCGACTTCCGTGACGGCGAGTGGCGGGTGGACCACCTGGTCCCGGGCCAGGCCTCGCTGTCGCGCCACGGGATCGCGTTCGGCCAGCCTCTCTCGATCTCCAAGACGATCCGCCTCGCCGGCGGGCGGCTGGACCCGAGCCTGATCGTGGAGCTGGAGCTGCACCACCGCGGCGACGCGCCGATCGAGACCCGCCTGGGCCTCGAGCTCAACATCCATGTCCTCGGCGGCGGCGGCAACCCGTCGGCCTGGTACGACGTCCGCGGCGAGCGCTCCGCGCACGACGGCAGCGGCACCGCCGAGGCCCTCGAGGCCATCGGCTACGGCAACGACTGGGTCGGCATCGCGGTCGAGGCGAGGCCCCAACCGGCCGCCGATGCCTGGTGGAGCCCCATCGAGACAGTGTCCAATTCCGAATCAGGCTTCGAGCGGGTCTATCAGGGCAGTACCCTGCTCCTGTCCTGGCCCGCCAGGATCGAGCCGGGGGAGACCCGCCGGTTCGCCGTCACCCAGCAGGTGGCCGTGGCGCGGGACCGCGCCCGGGAGGAAGCCGCGAGACCGTGACGCACCGGGGCTGCGGCACACGGCTTGCCAGCGAGCCATGAGCCGTCCCCGCCTCGTCGTCCACGCGCACTTCTACCAGCCGTTTCGCACGGACCCCTTCACGGGCCACGTCCCGCCGGACGCCTCGGCCGCGCCGTTCCGCGACTGGAACGACCGGGTCACCGCGGAGTGCTATCGGCCGAACGCGGAGCGCGGGACCCTCGAGCACATCTCCTGGAACCTCGGCCCGACGCTGACCGCGTACCTCGCGGACCACGCCCCCGACGTCCTGGCGGGGTTCGCCGCGTCAGATCTGGCCGGTGGTGGCCGAGTGGGCACGGGGCCCGGCATCGCGCAGCCCTTCCACCACGCGATCCTGCCGCTCGCCTCGTTCCACGACCGCCGGACGGAGATCGCCTGGGGGCTCGCGGACTTTGAGCACCGGTTCGGCCGGCCGGCGACGGCGATGTGGCTGCCGGAGACCGCCGTGGACCTCGCGACACTGCGGCTCATGGCCGAGGCGGGCGTCCAGTCGACGATCCTCGCGCCCTGGCAGGCGGACACGAACCATCTCGACCACCGGCGCCCGTACCGCGTCGACACCGGCGACGGCACCCACATCGCCGTCCTCTTCTACGACGCCGAGCTCTCGGGCAGGGTCTCGTTCGAGCCCTCGATGACGGCCGACGCCGACCGCTTCGCCCGGGAGCGCATCGCGCCGCGCATGGGCGGGTCGCTGCCCGACGGCTCCGCGCCGACGCTCGTCATCGCCAGCGACGGCGAGCTCTACGGCCACCACCAGTCCTTCCGTGACCTGTTCCTCCACCGGCTCGTCGCCCCGTCCGAGACCACGCCGGACCGCGGCTTCGACGTCGTCACCCTGGCGACGGTCGTCGAGGATGCCGCCGGCCACCCGCACCCCGAGATCCGGATCCGCGACCGGACGTCGTGGAGCTGCCACCACGGCGTGCTGCGCTGGTCGGCGGAGTGCCCGGACGCCGCTGACGCGCGCTGGAAGGCCCCCCTGCGCGCGGCGCTCGAGCGGCTCGCGGGCGGCATCGACACGGTGACCGAGGGGCTGGCCCGGGAGCTGCCCGGACTCGACGACATCTGGGCGACCCGCGACAGGTTCGGGTCGGTGGTCATCGGTGCCGTGGAGCCCGCCGCGTTCGCGGCCGGGGCCCTGGCCCCGCGGGCATCCGTCGAGGACCGGCAACGGCTCCTCGCGCTGCTGGAGGCACACCGCTGGCGACTCGCGATGTTCTCGTCCTGTGGCTGGTTCTGGGAGGAGCCGTCCCGGCCCGAGACGCGCCAGGTCCTGCGCTCCGCCGCGCGGGCCGTGCGCCTGGTCGACGGGCTCGCCGGCACGGACCTCGAGTCGCGGCTCGTGGAGGACCTGGGCCTGCTCATGTCGCCGGCCCATGGGATCGACGGGTCAATGATCTACCGGCGGGCGCTCAGCGAGGTCGGGCAGCCTCCGCCGCACGAGCCCCACGAGTAGTCCACCTGCGGACCCCGGACGGATCCGGTTCCTGGCCCGGGAATCCAACGACCCCCGGGCGGAACTCCGGGGGTCGAGTTGGGTCCTGGGCGCCGGATGGAGGGGGGGTTCCGACGCTCCGTGTGTGGTGCTGCTGGAACGCTCAGTGCGCCCCGACCGGGAAGTTCGAGTGCGGATCGTCGGAGAAGTCACGGGAGTCGACGCCCAGCTCGTTGGCCGTGATGGCGAACGCGGCCAGGAGGCCCATGATCATCGCGATGAGGAGGAGTTCCATGTGGGGTACGCTCGTGTTCTTCTCGGGCCCTGGGGTCCGTGATTGATATAGTCAACTAGGCCAAGACGAACCATAGTTGGACTAGTCCACTGTGTCAACCAGCCGGAATGGCCCTTCCTCACCCGCCGAACGGCCCACCCCGACCGGGCCGGGTGCCGGGGGTCATGAGCTCGACATCGAGCGCGACTCGGACGTGCCGATCTCGACGCAGATCTACTGGCAGCTCGCGTACCAGATCGAATCGGGTCGCATGCAGCCGGGGACGAGGCTGCCCCCCGTCCGGGAGCTGGGCGCCGCCCTGCGCGTGAACCCCAACACGATCCGCGCCGTTTACCGCCGCCTCGCGGACGCCGGGTACGTGGTGGGGCGCCACGGGGCCGGGACGCGGGTCGTTGACCGGCCCCCGGTCCGACGGGGTGCGGAGGCCCTGGCCGGCATCGTGGCGGAGACGCTGCGGCGCGCGGCCGCCCTCGGGTTCACGCCGGACGAGGTGGCCCAGGCCACCTTCACCGCCGCTACCGAGCGCAAGCGGCCGGGGCCGCACGTGCGCGTCCTCTTCGCCGAGTGCACGACCGCGGACGCAAACGTCGACGCCGAGCGGATCGTCGAGGCCTTCCCCGAACGCGTGGAGGTCATCCCCGTCCTGCTCGACGAGCTGCCGGAGCGCCTGGACCGCTACCACTACGACCTCGTGGCCACCACGACGTTCCACGCCGACGAGGCGCAGGCCTACGTGGCGGGGCGGGTGCCCGTGGTGGCGATGCTCGTGGGGCCCGGATACATGTCGCTGATCCACGAGATCGGCGCGCTCAAGCCCGGCTCCAGGGTTGGCGTCGTGTGCGGCTCGCAGCGCGGCGTTGAGAACATTGCGGAGGTTCTCCAGCTCGCCGGCACAACCGGGGTGGAGCTGATCCCCGCGGTGGCCAACACCGAGGCCGAGCTGGACCGCGTCGACCGCGAGGCGGACATCGTCCTGCTATCCCGCGAGGCGATGGCGCTGGGCCTCGAGACCCGCTTCGAGCGGCCGGACCGCTTCCGCGAGTGGAGCTACGAGTTCGACCCGGCGGCCTTCGAGATCCTGCGCCGCGCGATCGAGCGGGTCGCGGCCAAGGAGCCGGCGGCCGCCGACTGAGGCCCTCGCGGGACAGCCGTCGGGCTATAAGCCCAGGTGCAGGCGAAGCGCCTCTTCGATGTCGAGCATGATCGCGTGCGTGACGACGCCGAGCCTGTCGCCCACGCGCTCCACGGCGATCGATCGGACCTGCTCCGCCTGCGCCTTGGAGTCGCGACCGAGCCCCGTCTCCGCGGCTGGAAGCAGGACCTGGAACGGGTAGACGCGTTCGGTATTCGACGTCACGGGAACCACCGTCACGACACCGCGGCCAAGTCGCCCGGCGGTCGCGTTGGCCGCGTCGTTGCTGACGATCACCGCCGGCCGGCGCTTGTTGGCCTCGGATCCACGGGCAGGGTCGAGATCGACGGCATGGATGTCGCCCCGACGGATCACGACTTCAGCCCGTCGCCGGTCGTCGAGTCCCAGAGGGCGTCGTCGTCCCGAGCGGCCCACTCCTCCCACGCCGCCTCGTACGACACCGCCAACTCGGCTGTGCGAAGCAGCCGAACCGCTCGATGGAGCGCCGCCGATCGAGACTCGAGCCCCTGCTCCCTGGCGTACTCGTCCAGGAACAGGATGTCGTCCCCTGGCAGGCTGACACTGACCTTCATCCAGCGATGCTACCACCGGTAGGATGCTGGTGGCACGGGCGAGCACCCTCCCCCATCCGCAAGCGACTCGACCGCCACGGCCGCGCACGGGCCCACGCGCGGGCGCGGAGGTGCGACACTTCGCGCCATGCGTGTACTGCCCCTCTCGCGCACCGCCAGCCGACGCTTCGAGCTCGAGGTCGTCGTGGCGGACGCGCCCGCTCCCGTCCAGGCCAAGCCCTCTCGGCGGCTGGCTGCGAACCTGCCCGTCGCGCGACACGTCGTGGCCAAGGTCAACGCCGCCCGACCGGCCGGCGAGCCCAGCGCCCAGGCGGGCGAGCTGGCGGCGCTGGATCTGCTCCACGAGATCGAGCAGATCCTGATCGCACGGGCCGCGGAGCTGCAGCCGGCGACGTCGATGGACGTCACGGCGGACGCCGTACGCAGCGTGGTGGGCGTGAAGCGGGTCGATGGGCTCCTGGGCGCCGTGGCCGATGAGTTCCCCGACGTCGAGACCGCACCCCCGCCTGAGCGCCTCGAGGAGCTGCTGCTCCTTCGGCTGGCCAACGAGAACCCGGCCGCGCGCCCGCTGTGGGTCCTCGTGGACGACACGGCCTTCGCCGGTCCGGACCGGAACGCGGCGATCGCCGCGCGGGAGGCCTACCAGGGCGCCCAGCCGCCGAACGGGCCCCACGGCGAGACGCAGGTGGAGCTGCGGCGGGCTCCGGCGCGCGC
>JANNHX010000519.1:0-11851 GCA_031404615.1 Chloroflexota bacterium | reverse complement strand
CGAGACAGCGGGCGAGCAGGTCGCCCTCAACGGCTCCGGGCGTGCTCCCGCGGGCGCCGACGCGGCCGCGCTGCGCGCGCGAGGCCTGGACCGGATCCCGCTGCGCGGGCCGCTGGGCATCACGATCCCGGGCGCCGTGCGCTCCTGGGGCGACGCGCACCGCCGCTGGGGCCGCCTCTCGCGCGACGCGCTGCTCGCGGAGGCGATCGAGCACGCCGCGGCCGGGTTCCCCGCCTGGGACGGGCTGATCGGCGCGGTCGAGGCGACCGCCGCGAGCCTCGGGGACGCGTCCTGGACGGCCGGGTTCCGCAGGGTCTGGCGCCCGGAGGGGCGCCCGTGGCGGCCCGGTGAGGTGGTCCGGCTCCCGGCCCTGGCGGCAACCCTGCGGCAGCTTGCCGACGAGGGCTTCGACGCCTACTACGACGGCGCCCTCGGCGAGCGCATCGCGCTCGGGCTCGCAGCTGCCGGCGGGAGCCACACGGCGGACGACCTGCGCGAGCACCGGAGCACGTTCGGGACACCGATCGAGACGACGTACCGCGGCGTGCGGGTCACGACCCACCCTCCCAACAGCAGCGGCGTGCACGCCCTCGAGATCCTCAACATCCTCGAGCGGTTCGAGCCGCCGGCCGGGGCCCGGTTCACCGGCCGTGGCTGGTCGGATGCGGCGTGGCCCCACCTCTGGCTCGAGGCGGCCAAGCTCGCCTACCCGGACCGCGACCGGATGCTCACGGACCCGGCATCGCGCGCCATCCCGGTGGACCTCCTCCTCGACAAGGGCCGCGCTGCCGAGCTCGCCGGGCGCATCGACGCGCGCCGCGCGGACCCGTCCCCGCCCCCGGTCCGTACCCTCGTGGGCGGCACGATCTGGCTGGGCGTCGTGGACGCCGGCGGCAACGCCGTGAGCCTGATCCAGTCGAACGCGGCAGGGTTCGGCAGCGGCGTCGTCGACCCGGACACGGGCGTCCACTTCCAGAACCGCGGCGCGTCGTTCTCGCTGGATCCGGAGCACCCCAACGTCCTAGCGCCCCGCAAGCGGACCGCCCACACGCTGCTCCCCGGGATGCTGTTCCGGGACGGCGAGCGGCGGCCGTGGGTCGTCGCGGGCTCCATGGGCGGCGACATCCAGCCCCAGATCCACGTCCAGCTCGTGTCGGCGCTCATCGACGGCGGGGCGGACATCGCGACCGCTGTCGCGGCCCCGCGGATCACCGTCGAGCCGGACGGATGGCTCGCCCCGCCAATCCGCGTCGCGACGGACGGGCGGCTCGCCGACGGGGTCGCCGCTGGCCTCCGGGAGCGCGGCCACCGGCTCGAGGAGACCGGCTTCGAGCGGGCGCTCGGGCACGAGCACGCGATCGAGCTGGTGGACGGAGGTCCGGCCGCGGGCGGTTCGCTGGCGGCGACGACGGACCCCCGCAGCGCGGGGCTGCCGGCTGTCCGCTGACGGTGCGGATGAGCCGCCAGGGAGCGCGCGCCGAGGGCCTCGAGAGGCGCCGCAGCAGGTGTCGGCGGGCGTCCGAGGTCGGGGGCGGCGGATGGTATCCTCCGGCAGCCGGTGGCAGCCGCGCTCACACCGAACTGCCGCCGGCCTTGTGTGGACAACGGAGGGGCCAGTGACCTCGAACGTCGGCCAGAACTACCCCTATACCAGCGAGACGGAGGCGGACCGGGCTGCCCGCGTCGCCACACTCGTCGAGGGTCGCGAGGGCCTTGCCGACAAGCTCAAGGCCGAGACCACACCGCTGGACGCCAACGAGCGCTGGTGGGTCTACAAGTGCCCCACCGCCGGCTGCCCGGGCCTCCTCCACGCCGCGGGCTACGCGACCGAGAAGCACGCCGTCTACGTCGTCTGCGACGGGACCTGCGCGAAGACCTTCCTGCGCTAGTCGCCCGGCGGGCCGCTTGAGCGAACCCGGGGGCTCACGGCCCGACCTGCGCGCCGCCCGCCGGGGGCTCCTCCTGGATACCGCGGGCATCGCCGTGTCTGCCATCGGGTTCGGGTTCGTGTTCGGGCTGGCCGCGCGGAACGCCGGCTACTCCGTGATCGAGGCCGCCGCGATGAGCGTGTTCGGCTTCGCGGGCGCCGCCCAGTTCGCCGCCGTGGGCTATGTCAGCGCCGGGCTGCCCTGGCTGCCGATCGTGGTGCTGACGTTCTTCCTCAACGCCCGCCACCTGCTCTACAGCGCGTCGCTCGCCCCGCGGCTGCGCGGCGTCCCGTTCCTGGAGCGTGCCGCGATGGCGCACGTGCTCACCGACGAGGCGTTCGCCCTCGCCGCGAGCCACTTCCACCGGGTCGGGCGGGCGGACGTGCCGGGCTACTGGATCGGGGCGGTGCTGGGGGTGTTCATCCCGTGGAACCTCGCGACCCTCGCGGGCTTCGCCCTGGGCGGCGCGATCCCGGACCCGTCACGGTTCGGGCTCGACCTCGTGTTCCCCGCAGCGATGGCCGGGCTGGCGGTCGGGCTCATGACGGGCCGCCGGGAGGTGGTGGCGGGAGGCGCGGGCGCGGTGATCGGCGTCATGGCGTCCCTGGTCGTCGGGCCAGCCATCGGGATCCTGGCCGGCGGGCTGCTCGGGCCGCTCGTGGGGATGGCGATTCCGGTCCCCCCGCGTGAGGCCCACGCCGCGGTCCACGCCGAGTCCTCGGTCCCGCTCCGCCCGAGCCACATGGACGAGGCCTTCGAGGAGCTCGAGGAGCTGCCGGCCGACGGGGAGGACCCAGGCGCCGGAGACCCGGGCGGCGAGGACCCAGGCGCCGGAGACGCCGGTCCGGTGCCGGGCGGCAACGGCTCGTGAGCACGGACCTCGTCGTGCTGTCGCTCCTGATGATGGCCGTCACCTACCCGTCGCGCGCCGTGCCGCTCCTGGCCCCCGGCATCGAGCGACTCCCGCCGCGCGCCCTGCTCTACCTCCGCCTCGTGGGTCCCGCCGTGCTGGCCTCGATCGCCGCCACCGAGACCCTTGTGCGCACCGACGAGGCCGGCGTCCGCTGGATCGTCTCGACGGTGGACATCCTGGGCGTGCTGCTCTGCGTCGCGATCGTGGCCGGGCGGCGGAACCTGTTCCTCGGCCTGGTCGCGGGCGTCGCCCTCGTGGCCACGCTGCGGTTCGCGGGGGTCGGGTAGCCGGCTGGCTCGCGTCGAAGGCCCGAACGCGGGACTCCTGCCGTCACCTGGCGCTTCCGTTCACACTCGCGCAGCCGGAGACACTCGCGCGGCCGGAGACTTGACGCGGGCGGGAACATGCACAACGCTGGAACCTCCGGCACTCGGCCGTGCCGGAACTTCGCACGACCCGCGCCGGCTTGTCGTCAACGGAGCCCGATGGGTCAACAGGCGTTCATCGCGCTGCTGCCCACCCGCCATCGGCGACCATGTCGCGGCGGTCCATCGACACGAGCGGTCGCGGCCACGCGAGGCGGGGTACGCCGAGGGAAACGGCGCCACTCCCCTATCTGCCCGACCGCGCGGGTGACCGTGCGACCGCCACCTGGAGTGCTTGGATCGACCACGGTCCCAGAGGAGGATGCATGAACCGGAGGCTGCTCCTGGCGGTCGGCGCGTCCGCGCTGATCACGGCGGGTTCGCTGCCCGCGATGACCTACGCAGCGGGCCCGACGCGACCGACGCGCCAGGTCGACGTGGGCAAGATCGACCCGTCCATCCGCCCCTTGCTGCTGCAGCAGCAGGCTCGGACGATCGACGTGGTGCTCCAGCTCGGCGGGACGCCCGCGGTGCAGTCGGGCATCACGCGCGCCGCCCAGCGCACCCGCGCTACCGGCCTGGCCACGGCCCAGAAGGCCGTCGCCACCGCCGTCGCCCGGCACGGTGCCAAGGTCACCGCGCGCTACCAGTACGTCTACAACGGCCTCCGCGTCCGCACGTCAACGGACAAGCTCGACGCGCTCACCGCCATCCCCGGGGTCGTCGCCATCCGGCCGGTCCACGTCTACGAGCGGACGAACACGAACGGCGTCCCGTACGTCAACGGCCCGGCAACCTGGACGAGCGGCGCGACCGGCGACGGCGTGATCATCGCCGTCATCGACACCGGAATCGACTACACCCACGCCAGCTTCGGCGGCGAGGGCACGGCGAGCGCGTTCTCGACCAACGACGGCGAGACCGTCGAGACCGGGTCCTTCCCGACCCCCAAGGTCATCGCCGGCCACGACCTCGTGGGCGACGCCTACGACGCGAACGGCGAGTTGGGCAGCGTCACGCCGACCCCCGATCCCGACCCCATCGACTGCGCCGGCCACGGCAGCCACGTGGCGGGCACCGCGGCGGGCTTCGGCGTGCTGGCCGACCACTCGACCTTCACCGGCCGCTACACCAGCGACACCGTGTCCGGCAACAGCTGGACCGTCGGCCCGGGCGTCGCCCCAGAGGCGAAGCTCGTCGCGCTGAGGGTCTTCGGCTGCGAAGGCTCAACCGACGTCGTCGTCGAGGCGCTCGAGTGGGTCGGGGCGTACAACGCCACCCATCCGGTCGGCATCGACATCGTCAACATGAGCCTTGGCGCCCCGTTTGGCTCCAACGATGACCCGGACGCCGTCGCCACGAACGCGCTCGTCTCCTCGGGCGTCACCGTCGTCGCCTCCGCCGGCAACGAGGGTCCCGTCAACTACATCACCGGCGCCCCGGCCGCCGCGACGAAGGCGATCAGCGTCGCCGCGCTCGACGCGTTGCCGTCCCAGCCGATGGCCAAGGTCCAGCTGCCCGGCGGCGACATCACGGGCATCAGCCAGAACGCCCATCCGGGTCTCCCGGTCGCCGGCCTGCTCCACGTCCTCGCGGGCGGCCCGACCGTGATCAAGGAAGGCTGCTCGTCCGGCGACTACGACGCGGGCACAGCCGGCAAGATCGTCGCCGTCCGGCGCGGCACCTGTCCGTTCGTCGACAAGGGCGAGCTCGCGGAAGCGGCGGGCGCGATCGGCATCGTCGTCGTCAACCGCGACGGCCTCGACGTCGCCGACGACGAGCTGCCGGCGTTCCTCGGGTACAACCCCGAGATCTTCGACATCCCGATGGTCGGCGTCGCCCGCAACCAGCTGGCGGCCGTGGTCGCCGGCAACGGGCTGTCCGCGACCCTGGCCTCCGCCGGCACGCAGGCCAACCCCGCGTACGGGGAGACCGCAGGGTTCTCCAGCAACGGGCCCCGGTGGGGTGACAGCCGGTTCAAGGCCGACGTCGCCGCTCCGGGCGTGAGCATCCTCTCCACCGCGGTCGGCTCCGGCTACAGGGGCACGACCTTCTCCGGCACCTCGATGGCCGCCCCGATGACCGCCGGCGCCGCGGCGCTCGTGATCCAGGCCCACCCGGGCTGGTCGCCGCTCCGTGTCAAGGCCGCGCTGTCCAACACCGCGGACCGCTCGTCCGTGGCCGGCTACTCGTTCATCCGATCAGGCGCCGGCGCCATCCGTGCCGACCACGCCGCGGCCGTCGACGTCATCGCCACCACGAGCGACGGCACCGCCTCGCTGTCCTATGGCTACGTCCAGGCCGGGGGCGCCTGGTCGTCCGCCAAGACGATCACGATCACCAACGACAGCCCGTTCCGGGCCGTCTTCACCCTGGCGTCGACCAGCCCCGTGGTCAGGATTTCGGCGACCTCCATCGCAGTCGCGGCGAACTCGTCGGGCACGATCACCGCGACGGCCTCGCTCACGGCCAGGCAGGTCAACCGCCTGTGCGCCGCCGATCCGTGGGACCTGCGGGGCTGCGCCGGGCTCAACACCCGGTCGGGCGCCGTCGTCGCGACGCCGGTCGCCGCCAAGGTCGGCCAGGACGTCCTCCGCGTGCCGTTCCTGGTCGTCCCGCGCGGCACCTCGTCCGTCAGGGCGACCCGCACCGCGACGTGGACCAGGGCCGCCGGCAAGATCTCCGGCAGGATCAGGCTCGCCAACACGGGCGGCCACGCCGGCACCGCTGACGTGTACGCGCTCGGCATCACCGACGGGAGCCGCGACGTGAAGCTGGGCGACGGCACCGTCGTCCAGGCCAGGGGCACCGATGTCCGCGCCGCGGGCGTCCAGGTCCTGCCGGCCGCGGCACTCGACGAGGGCCTGGATCCGGGCGACCGGGCCCTATTCTTCGCGGTCAACATGCACGACCGGTTCTCGACGGCCGCGCCGCACGAGGTCGACATCGCGATCGACACGACCGGCGACAGGGTCGACGACTACATCGTGTTCGGGTACGACTACGGCTACCTGACCACCGGCGTCTTCAGCGGCGAATGGGCCGCCTTCGTGTTCGACCTGAACGAGGGCCCGAACGGCGCGCTCATCGACGCCTGGCTGGCCGATGCGCCGTACAACGGCTCGACCGTGCTGCTCCCGGTTCCCGCGTCGGACCTCGGCCTCGCGGCCGGCGACGGAGGGTTCACCTACCGGGTGTTCACGTACGACGGCTTCACGGGCGCCGAGGACGCGACCAGCCGGTCGCGCCTCTTCGACGCCTACGCGCCCAGGCAGTCCACCGGCCAGCTCAGGACGGTGGCCAAGGGCGACACAAAGGGCGTCGAGGCGTGGTTCTACCGCGTCGCGAGCGTCCGCGGCTGGCTCGTCGTCACCATGGACGACCGCAATGGCGCGCCGCAGGCCGACATCGTCGGGCTGCCGTCCAGGCCGTGACCGGCCGCCAGGTCTAGCGCACGAGAACCGAACCGCCCCGGCCACCGGCCGGGGCGGTTCTTCGTTCGGTGCCGGCTCGCGGGGCTCCGCCGCGTGCCCCGGCCTTCTCTGAGGCTCAGCCGCGGCGGGCCTCTGCCTCGACCTCGACCAGCAGGCTCGGCCGCATGAGCCGCGCCACGACCACGAGGGTCGCGGCGGGCCGCACGTGCGTGAACAGCTCGCCGTGGACCGCCGCCACCGCGTCGGCATCGGCGGGATCGGCGAGGTACATCCGGGTCCGCACCACCTCGTCGAGCGAGAACCCGGCCTCGCCGAGCGCCCCCTCCACGATCGCGAACGCCGCCCGCGCCTGACCCGCCGCGTCGCCCGGATGCAGCGACTCGCCGTCCGGCCCCGCGTCCGTGGTCCCGGCCACGAAGCACGCGTCCCCCACCGCGAGGGCGCGCGAGTAGCCGCCCATCACCTCCCAGGGGCCGCCGCTGGACACGCGGCGCCGGTTGACGGCCTCGCGCCTGTCGACGGGCCCGCCCCAGCTCACAGCCCGGCCCCGCTGCGCTCCAGCCGCTCGTTGCGCCACCGGCCCACCTCCGGGTCACGCCCGATCGCCGCGATCAGCCCGGCCAGCAGCAGGGTGCGCGGGACGATGGAGGCGACCTCGAGGTACTCGCCGGGCGAGTGGTCCAGCCCGCCGATGGGTCCAAGGCCGTCGATCGAGGGCACGCCCATGCCGGCCGTCGTGTTCGCGTCCGAGGCGCCGCCCGTCGAGGCGTCTCGGAGCTCGAAGCCGAGGTCTGCCGCCAGGCCCACGGCATGGTCCACGAGCCGCCCGGACCGCTCCAGCTTCTCCATCGGCCAGTGGCGGGCGCTCTGGGAGATCTCGACCCGGACGTCGGGCACGGCGCGCGGCACCAGCGCCTCGGCGATCGCGGCCTCGACGGTCTCGAGGCCCTCGCGGGTCATCGAGCGGACATCCACCTCCATCGAGCAACGGTCCGCGACCACGTTCGGGCGGGTCCCGCCCTCGATCGTGCCGACGTTGACCGTGACGCCCGCCCAGCGCCCGTTGAGCGCATGGAGATCGGTCACGATGCGGGCGGCCTCGAGGATGGCATTGCGACCCTTCTCGGGCTCGATACCCGCGTGGCTCGCCTTGCCGTGCACGGTGATCACGAGGTCGAGCGATCCCTTGCGCGACGAGACGATGTCGCCGTTCGCGCGGGCACACTCGAGGACGAGGCACGCGTCGGACTCGGCGGCGAGCCGCCGGATGTGCGGCGTCGAAGCCGGCGAGCCGATCTCCTCGTCCGGGTTGGCCACGAAGATCAGGCGGGCGTAGGGCACGCCGCCCAGGGCCTCGCGCAGCGCGGCGATCGCGTACAGCCCCGTCAGGAGGCCGCTCTTCATGTCGGTGACGCCAGGCCCGGTCACGATGCCACCCTGGATCTCGAACGGGCGCTCCTCGGCGGTGCCGGGATCGAACACCGTGTCCATGTGGCCGATGCACAGCAGCGTCGGCCCCGCGGGATCGGTTCCGTGCAGCTCGCCGATGACGGTCTCGCCCAGGCCCTCGTCGTTCTCGTGGCTCGTCACCGCGAAGCCGAGCGTCCGCAGCCGCTCGGCGGTCCACCGCCCGATGGCGTCGACGCCGGCCTTGGTGTAGCTGCCGCAATCGGTGTTGACGAGCCGCTCGAGCTCGGCGAGGTAGGTGGGATACGCCCGCTCGATGCTCGCCCGTAGCGCGGCGAGCTCCTCGGGGGCGACGAGGGGGTTGTGGGTGGGAGCCATGCGTTGAGTCTATCCACGGTGGCGCGGAACCGGGCCCCCGGCACGCCCGCTCTAACGTAGAGTTTCCGGACCGTGCGACTCGTGGAGATCCGGCTGCTCGAGGGTCCGAATGTCTACCGGCTGCTGCCGGTGGTCAAGGTCGAGGTTGCGGTCGGACGGACGAAGGCGTGGCACGGCTCCCGATCCCCCGTCGACGGCGCGCTCGTCCACCTCGCCCGGCCCGTGCCCGCCCGCGAGTGGCCCGACGCCGTGACCGACATCGTCGCCTGGACGCGTCGTCTGCGCGCGGACCACGGGGAGCACTCCGGGCCCGCCGAGGTCCACCGGGCCTCAGACGCCGGCCGCTGGGTCATCACCTGGCCCTGGTGCGGCGCCGAGCGCGCGCGGCTGATCGCCGAGGCCTCCGTCGACCTGGCCGCACGGTCAGTTTCCGCGGCTCGCCGCGTCCGCCTGACGGGCACGCAGTCGCGCTGGGTTGCGGGCTGGGAGGCTCGCGTCGCCGTGGCCAAGGCCACCCCGCCGACCTGGATCCGCGACGCGGACCGGACGATGCCCGTCGTGTCCATCACCGGGACCAACGGCAAGTCCACGGTCACCAGGCTCATCACCCACATCCTGCTCCTCGCCGGGCACCGCGTCGGGACGACGACCAGCGACGGGATCCTCGTTGACGAGCGGATGATCGAGACCGGCGACTGGACGGGCCCGGGCGGCGCGGCAGCCGTCCTGCGCCGCTCCGACGTGGACGTCGCGGTGCTCGAGACCGCGCGCGGCGGCCTCGTCCTGCGCGGCATGGGCTACGAGTCCAACGAGGCGAGCGTCTTCACCAACGTCTCGTCGGACCACCTCGACCTCCAGGGCATCCACACGCTCCCAGAGCTCGCCGAGGTCAAGGCCACGGTCTGCCGGATCACGAAGCCGGACGGCCTCGTGGTCCTCAACGCAGACGACCCGCTCGTCGCCGCGGTCGCGCGGCGGGTCCACGCGCCGGTCGCGTACTTCTCGCTGGAGCCCGGGGCGGCACCCGTGCTCGAGCGCCACCGGCGCGCCGGTGGCATGGCATGGGTCCTGGACGGCGAACGGTTGGTCGAGTGGCACGGGCAAAACGCGCGCGTGCTGCTCGACGTCGCGGACCTGCCGATCGCGCTCGGCGGCCTGGCGCGGCACAACGTGGCCAACGCGCTGGCGGCGGCCGGCGGAGCACGGGCGTTGGGCGCGACGCTCGAGCAGGTCGCGGATGGGCTGCGCGATTTCCGCCCGTCGGCGGAGCTCTCACCGGGCCGGCTCAACCTGTTCCGGCTCGGGTCGCGGACGGTCATCGTGGACTTCGCTCACAACGAGGCGGGCACCGAGGCGATCCTCGACGTCGCGGCGGCCATCGCGGGAGGCGCGGCGGGACCCGCGGCGCCCGTGACCGCGATCATCGGCACCGCAGGCGACCGGCCTGACGACAGTCTGCGGGGCATCGGGCGGATCGCCGCCGGGATGGCGCAGCGGGTGGTGATCAAGGAGACCATCGCGTACCTGCGCGGACGCGACCGCGCGGAGCTCGTCCGGCTCCTCGGCGAGGGGCTCGCGCAGGGTGGTGTGGACCCGGCCACCATCACCGTCTACGGCACCGAGGCCGAGGCGCTGGAGGCGGAGCTCGTCGGTTCGGGCTCGGCGGCGGCCGGCGAAGGGCGGCCGGACGCGCCGCGGATCGTCGTGCTGTTCTGCCACCAGGATCGCGACGAGGTGTTCGCGCTGCTCGAGCGCCTGGGGGCGCACGGTGTTGACGCGGCGGCCGAGCTCCGGGAGCTGACGCTGCGGGTCGCGGCCCAGGCGAGGCGCCGCAAGCGCTCATAGTCAAGGAAGCCTTGGTTCCTCATCGACGCGTCCCCGTGGGGGAGACCCGACTACCCGACGAGGAGCTCCTCCGCGAGCGCCGCAGCCGGCCATGCGCGCCCGGACCGGTTGGCCATGACGACCAGCCGCAGGTCCGCCTCCGGGTACCAGCGCACATGCGCCACGTACCCCGGATCCCCGCCCGGGTGCCCGACACGCCGCCGCCGACCCTCCCCGTCCAGCCACCACGCAAGGCCGTACGAGATGTCCTCGCGCTCGTCGCGGACGTGCGGGCGGAGCATCTCGTCGCGCCATGGCTCCCCCACCAGGCGGCCATCGCGGAACGCGTCCAGGAACCGGACCAAATCCTCGGCGGTGGCGAACGCCCCACCATCCGGCTGGCCGCGCGCCGGGACGGCGTACAGGTTCGACCGCCAGGCCCCGTCCGCTGCCGCGGGCTCGTCGTCCGGCGGCGCGAGGTACCCGATCGCCACGTCCGGGATCACGTCGTCCAGCGCGGGGTACCCGGTCGAAGCCATCCCGGCCGGCGCGAACACCGCCGTCTCGACCGCGTCGTAGAAGGACACCCCGGCCAGCGCCTCGATCGCCAGGCCGGCGAGCACGAACGCGGCATTGCAGTACCGGACTTCGGCGCCGGGCTCCGCGAGGGACGCCAGGCCCGAGAACAGCGGCAGCAGGTCCCGCGGCGCGCGCATCGCGTTGGAGTTCGCCCGCAGCCAGACCGCCTCGTACGGCTCGTCGCCGTACTCGTCGCAGTAGTCCGCGATCCCCGAGGTGTGCGTGAGCAGGTGCTCGAGCGTCACGCGCCGGTCCAGGGTCTCGGGACGGAGCCCCGGTCCCAGCACCTCCACGAGGGCCGTCGACGGCGCCGCGAGCCCCCGCTCGAACAGCGAGACCAGCGTCACCGCCGTGAACAGCTTCGCCACGGACGCGATCCCGAACCGCGAACAGGACGTGATCGGCCGCCCGACGGCCCGGTCGGCGATCCCCTGGGCCACCTGGGCCAGGACCCCGTCCGGGCCCACGGCGAGCACGACCCCCGAGAAGTCCATCGCCGCGAGCCCTGCCGCAAGCTCATCGCCGCGGGGCCCGGTGGCGACACTCATCGGGGCGTCATCCCGGCGTCATCCCGGCGTCATCCCAGCGGCGCCTCGAGCTCGCCCGGATCCGCGAAGGCCGTGCCGCCCTTGTCGCGCCCAGCCAGCGCCATCGCCTCCCGGTACACGTTCACGGCATCGTCCGCGCAGACGACCACGAGGTCGCCCGGCGACGCCCGGCGGAGTGCGAGGTGCACGGCGGATTCCTCCACCAGGACCCGCTCCACCTTGGTGGCCCGGCCCGTGCCGTCCGCCCGTGCCGCCTTCGCCCCGGCAGCCACGTTCGTGGCGCTCTCGCCGGGCGGGCGGCCGCGGAGGTTCCTGTCCTCGCGGATGACGATCTCGTCGAAGGCGCTCGCGGCAAGGTACCCGTAGTCGTGCTGGTCCTGGTCGCGGCGGTCGCCCGGGATCCCGATGACCCCGATCGCCCGGCCGGACCGCGGCGGGCGCGTGTTCCCCTGCGGCGCACCGAGCACACCGGCCC
>JANNHX010000518.1:0-4963 GCA_031404615.1 Chloroflexota bacterium | reverse complement strand
GGCACGGATACCGGGGGCTCGATCCGCCAACCCGCGGCGATGTGCGGCATCGTCGGGATCAAGCCCACGTACGGGCGCGTGAGCCGGTACGGCATCGTCGCGTTCGCGAGCTCGCTCGACCAGATCGGGCCGTTCGGGCGCGATGTCCGTGACGCGGCGGCACTGCTCCACGCGGTCTCGGGGCGCGACGAGCGCGATTCCACGAGCGCCCCGGTCGCCGTCCCGGACGAGCTCCTGGCACTGCCCGCCTCGGACGACGAGGCGGCGGCGTGGCTCCGGGGCCGGCGGTTCGGGCTACCGCGCGAGTACTTCGTGGACGGCATGGAGCCCGGCGTCTCGGCGCGGGTCCGCGAGGCCGCCGCCGCCCTCGAGGCCGCGGGTGCGCTCGTCGAGGAGGTCAGCCTCCCGCATACCGACTATGGCCTGGCCTCGTACTACATCGTCGCGCCGGCCGAGGCCTCGTCCAATCTGGCCCGCTACGACGGCGTCCGCTATGGCTACAGCGTCCGCGGCGCCGGCGACTACATCGCGAACGAGCTGGCGACGCGCGGCGGCGGCTTCGGCCCCGAGGTCAAGCGCCGGATCATGCTCGGCACGTACGCGCTGAGCGCCGGCTACTACGACGCGTTCTACCTCAAGGCGATGAAGGTCCGGACGCTGATCAGGCGCGACTTCGACCGGCTCTGGGAGGCCGGGTTCGACGCCATCGTGGCGCCGACCGCGCCGAGCACCGCCTGGCGGTTCGGGGCCAAGCTCGCGGATCCCGTGCAGATGTACCTCGCGGACGCCTGCACGCTGCCCGTGAACATGGCGGGGATGCCCGGAATGTCGATCCCGTGCGGGTTCTCGGGCGGGCTCCCCGTGGGCCTGCAGCTGATCGGTGCACCCTGGTCCGAGTCGTCGCTGCTCCGCGCCGCCCGCGGCTACGAGGGCGTGACGGTGGGGGAAGCGTGGCGCTTGGTCCGCCCGCACGACCTCGAGCTGCTGCGGGACCCGACTGTGCCGACCCCCGCCGAGCGCGCGACAGCAGCCGCGGGCTGACGGAGAGCCGCCTCCGCCGGCCCGACCCTCGCGCGTCCCGGGGGCGATGACGTACGCTTCGAGGACCATGACGACCGAATCCACGCCCCGCGCGCCGCTCGCCCAGCGCGCCCTCGCCCAGCGCGTCCACGCGGTCCCGCCGTCCGGCATCCGCCGCTTCTTCGACATTGCGGCGACGATGGAGGACGTCATCAGCCTGGGCGTCGGGGAGCCCGACTTCGACACGCCCCGCGAGGTGGTTGAGGCGGGCGTCGAGAGCCTGCGCAAGGGACGGACGCACTACACGTCCAACTTCGGGACCATCGAGCTACGCCGCGCGCTCTCCGAGCACCTGGAGAAGCGATACGGCGTCCAGTACGCGCCCGAGAACGAGATCCTGATCACCGTCGGCGCGTCGGAGGCGGTGGACCTCGCCCTGCGCGCGACGTGCGACCCGGGCGACGAGGTCATCCTCCACGAGCCCAGCTACGTCGCCTATGTCCCGGCCATCGTCTTCGCCGGCGGCTCGGTCGTGTCGGTTGCCACCCGGTTCGAGGACGACTTCGCGCTGGATCCCACGGCCGTGGAGGCCGCGATCACGCCGAGGACGAAGGCCCTGTTCCTGGGCTACCCGGCCAACCCCACGGGCGCCGTGCTCGACGACGCCGTCCAGGACGAGCTCGCCCGCATCGCCCGCGACCACGACCTGCTCGTCTACAGCGACGAGATCTACGACCGCCTCGCGTACGGCTCGTACCGCCACCGCGCGTTCAGCTCGCTGCCCGGGATGCGCGAGCGGACCATCCTGATGGGTGGCTTCTCCAAGGCGTACGCCATGACCGGCTGGCGCGTGGGGTGGATGTGCGCGCCGAAGGACATTCTCGAGGGCATCGTGAAGGTCCACCAGTACGGGATCATGTCCGCGCCCACCGTGGCCCAGGATGCGGCCCTCGTCGCGCTCCAGGGCGCGGAGCCTGCCGTGGAGGCCATGGTCGCCGAGTACGACCGACGCCGCAGGCTCCTCGTTGACGGCCTCAACCGGATGGGCCTGCCCACGTTCGAGCCCCGGGGCGCGTTCTACGCCTTCCCGGACATCAGCTCGACCGGTCTGACGAGCGACGAGTTCACCGAGCGCCTCATCAAGGAGGAGCGGGTGGCCGTGGTCCCGGGCAACGCGTTCGGGCCGTCGGGCGAGGGCCACGTGCGCATGTGCTACGCGACGGCCTACGAGAAGCTCGAGGAGGCGCTCGTGCGCATCGAGCGCTTCGTGGAGCGGCACCGCTACTAGCGCTTCGCTCCGTCGATGGGATGACCATCGGCACTTCCGGCACGGGCCGTTGGGCGCGCAACCTGCTCCCGCGGGCGGATGCGGCCGGAGCGGTCGCGGCGGCCCATTGGAGGTGCGCCGTGACCAGAGCGCTCGTCGTGCACCACGATATCGACCTCGCCGACCAGGAGGTCGAGTCGCTGCGCCGGTTCGGCTACGTGGTGGAGCAGTGCAGCGGCCCCACCGCCAACACCTGCCCGATCCTCAACGGCGGCTCCTGCGCCATGGCGGAGCGGTCGGACGTCCTCGTCTACGACGCGTGGGCCAGCGGCGACGCGGACGGTTCCACCGAGCTCATCGCCGGGCTGCGCCGGGTCCACCCGCGGGTGCCGATCGTGCTCACGTTCCCGGGCATGGGCCTCTCGGGCTTCGACGACGAGCCCGCGCACGGTGTCGTGCCGCTCGAGGGCCAGCCCACGGGCGCGCGCCTGCACGAGGCGATCCAGCGCGCGATCGCGGAGCTTGGGGCGCCGCCCGCCCAGGGGTAGGCAGCCCGGCGGGTCGGCCGCCCCCGCAGCTCAGGCCAGTGCGTCGTCGTACTGGAGTGCTCCACCCGCCACGATGTCGCGTAGCCGGTGGCCGCTGTCCTTGATGGTGCGGGGCAGGCCGCCGCCATCGAAGTCGACCCAGACGATGCCGAACCGCTGCGTGTAGCCAGCGGCCCACTCGAAGTTGTCGAGCAGGGACCAGGCGAAGTACCCGCGCACGTCGCAGCCGTCGTCGATCGCCCGGGCGAGCTGCCCGAGGTGGTCCTCGAGGTACTGGATCCGGCTCACGTCGTGGATGCTGCCGTCGGGACCCGGCCGAGTGTTGTCGGCGCAGCCGTTCTCGGTGATGAAGATCGGGGGATGACCGTAGTCCGCATCCACCCGGCGCACGAGCTTGTGGAGCGCGGCCGGCCAGATCTCCCAGCCGAAGTCGTTTGTGCGCCCGGGGCCCTGGATCCGGCGCCTCCCGAACCGCTCGTCCGAGGGGTCGTCGGCGATGATCGCCCGGGAGTACATGTTGAGCGCGATGAAGTCGAGGGTCGTCGCCATCGCCTCCATGTCGCCCGGTCGGATGTCCATCCGGGCGAGGGCAGCCGCCTGGTCGACGAAGGCGACCGGGTAGCGGCCGCGGACGAGCGGGTCGAGGTACCACGCGTTCACCCAGCCGTGATGGCGCTCGGCGGCCGCCAGGTCGCGGGGGTCGTCGGTGGCGGGGTAGGCGATGTCCATGTTGAACGCGGACCCGACGGCGGCCCCCGGAGCCGCGGCGCGGACGGCACGCACCCCCTCCGCATGGGCCAGGTTCACGACGTGGCTGACGCGCAGGGTCAGGTCGAGATCGCGGAGCCCGGGCGCGTGGACCCCGTCCAGGTGGCCGTGGGTGACGAAGACCTCGGGCTCGTTGAGGACGGTCCACGTGGCGATCCGGTCGCCGAGCGAGCGCACCACGACGTCCGAATACTCCGCGAACCGCCCGATGACCGAGCGGTCCGCCCAGCCGCCCGTGTCCTGCATCCACTGCGGCAGGTCCCAGTGGAACAGGGTGGGGTAGGGCGTGATCCCAGCCGCAAGGAGCGCGTCGACGAGGCGATCGTAGTAGTCAAGGCCAGCGCGGTTGACGGCGCCATCCGCCGCCGGCACGACCCGCGGCCACGAGACGCTGAACCGGTACGCACCGAGGCCGAGCTCGCCCAGGAGCGCGATGTCCTCCGGGTAGCGGTGGAGCTGATCGCAGGTGGTGTCGCCGTTCGACCCGTCGACGATGGCACCCGGCGTGTGCGCGAACCGGTCCCAGATCGACTCACCCTTGCCGTCCGCGCGCCAGGCGCCCTCGACCTGGTAGGACGAGGTCGCCGATCCCCAGGCGAACCCGGGTGGAAAGGTCGCGCGCTTCAGCATGCCGTGGCACCTCCTGCGGCCACGCGCGGGTGCGCGGGGCTCCGATCAATCACGTCCATGGTGCGTCATGCGCGCCGCGGTGGAGTTGCCGGGACGGGCACCGCCGGACAGGGTCACGCCAGGCGGACCTTCACCCGGACGAGCGGCGTGCCGGGGCGGGGGAGCGGGATGACGGTGCCCTCGATCGAGGCGCCGTCGACGAGGACCTCCGGGGCGGACTCCACGGCCCCGCGGACCACCTCGATCTCGTAGGTTGTGCCGCGGAACCGCCGCGTCGCCCGGAACCCGGGCCACGAGGCAGGGAGCACGGGCTCCACGCGCAGGCCCTCGTGCTCGGGGCGGATGCCGAGGATCCACTGGCTGATCGCGACCAGGTTCCAGGCCGCGGTGCCCGTGAGCCAGGAGTTCTTGGCCTCGCCGTGGGTCGGCGCGTCCCGCCCGGCGATCACCTGGGCGTAGACGTACGGCTCGCAGCGATGGACGTCCGAGATCGCCTCGCGGGCCGACGGGTTGATCCGCAGGTAGTAGTCGAGCGCGCCGTCGCCGTTCCCGTCGATCGCCTCCGCGATCATCATCCACGGGTTCGTGTGGCAGAAGACGCCCGCGTTCTCCTTGTACCCCGGCGGGTACGAGGAGATCTCCCCCAGCTCGAGGTGGTAGGTCGCGTAGGCCGGTTGCTGCCACAAGGGCCAGCCCATGATCGAGAAGCGCTTCGAGCAGGTCAAGACCG
>JANNHX010000517.1:0-4509 GCA_031404615.1 Chloroflexota bacterium | reverse complement strand
GCGTCACGATCAACCCGGCCCCCGACGAGGTCATCCGCGCCACCGACGAGCTCATCCTGATCGGGCGCGACGACAAGCTGGAGGCGCTCGCTGGGTAGCTCGCGGTACGATGCCCGAGACGAACCGACCGACCGGTCGGTCGGTCCCTCATGAGCCGACGAGACGACGAGACGATGGCCAAGCCCGACCCCGCCGAGCAGAGCCGGAGCCGCCGCGAGCGGATCCTGGACGCCGCGTTCCACACCTTCGCGACCCGCGGCTACCGTGAGACGGCCGTGGACGACATCGCCGGGGCCGCCGAGACGTCCAAGGGCGGCATCTACTTCCACTTCCCCACGAAGGAGGCGATCTTCCGCGAGCTGATGGCCACGACGGCCGACAAGCTTGTCGCGAAGGTCGAGCGCGAGGTGGCCCTCCACGACGAGCCGGTCGCGCGCGCCGAGGCGGCGATCCACACCGTGCTGACGGTCTTCTCCGGGCACCGGACGATGGCCAGGCTCCTGTTCCTGGACACCGTGGGGGCGGGCCGGATCTTCCAGAGCGAGGCCAACGCGCTCCACGAGCGGTTCGCGCGGCTGATCGGGGGCTACCTCGACGAGGCGGTCGCCGCCGGTGCCGTCCCGCCAATGGACACCCGGATCACGAGCATCGCATGGTTCGGGGCGATCAACGAGGTGGTGGGCCGCTGGCTCCTGGCCGACAAGCCCGGCCGCCTCGAGGACGCGTACCCGGCCCTGCGTGCGGCCCTCCTGCGGAGCGCGGGCGTGCCCGCGGAGCGCATCGGCGACGTGCCGGTGCCCACGGTGGGCTGGGACTTCCCGGAGCCGCTCCCGTGACGGCTGTCTCCGGCAGTCCCTCCGCCGAGGCAGAGGCCGGGGCCCTCGGAGAGCGGCTCTCGGCGCTGATGGAGGGCGGCGCGGCGGCGGGCGCCACGCTCGTCGCGGCGACGATCCCGACGACCGGCCTCGACCCCATCTCGCTTGTCGCCGCCGCCATGGAGGCGGACCTCGAGACCGCGCTGTGGCTCCGCCCGTCCGAGGGGACGGCGTTCGTGGGTGTCGGGCGGGCATGGCAGACCGAGCCCGCGGGTCCGGGTCGCTTCCGCGAGGCTGAGCTGGCGTGGCGGACGGCGCTCGACGGCGCGCGTCTGGAAGGTGGCGACGCGACGTCCCGCGGCGCCAGCCCGATGCTCCTGGGCGGCCTCGGGTTCACCGGGCGCGCCCCAGCCGCGGACGACCCGTGGGGCCCGTTCGGCGCGAGCTCGCTCGTCCTCCCGGAGCTCCTCCTCGCCGTGACGCCGGACGGCGCCTGGCTGACGGGCTCGCTGCCCGGACCCGCGACCGGCGCGGGCGTGCGCGGGCTGGAGCGCCGGTGGGAGCGGCTGGCGGCCCGTGCCCGTGCCCTCGCGCCCAACCCCAACGGCATGGTCGCGATGCCGGTCTTCGCCCCGCTCGCCATCACGGCCGAGCAGCCGGGCCACGACCACTGGCGCCGGCTGGTCGGCATGTTCTCGGGTGCGGTCGGTCGCGGCCGCATCGACAAGGTGGTCCTCGCCCGTCGGGTTGGGCTCCGCTCGCCGGTGGAGCTTGACGTCCCCAACGCGCTGCGCCGTCTCGCCGCCGCAGCCCCCGAGAGCACGACCTATGCGTTCCGCCGCGGCGGCCGCACGTTCCTGGGCGCCACCCCGGAGCGCCTCGTGCGCACCGAGGGCCGCGTCTTCCGGACCGTCGCGGTCGCGGGCACGATCCGCCGCGGAGCGGACGCCGCCGAGGACGAGCAGCTTGGCCGCGCGCTCCTGGCGTCCGAGAAGGACCGCGAGGAGCACGCCATCGTCGTGGCCTACATCCGCGGGTTGCTGGCCCCGGTCGCGGACACGCTGACCATCGCTCCGGAGCCCGGCGTCATGACCCTCCGCTTCGTCCAGCACCTCGTCACGGAGATCGCCGGGACGATGCCCGACGGGCACGGGCTCCTCGCCCTGGGCGAGCGCCTCCACCCGACGCCGGCCGTCGGCGGTGAGCCGCGCGACGTCGCGCTGGCCCTGGTCGACGAGCATGAGGGCTTCGACCGCGGCTGGTACGCGGGACCGGTGGGCTGGCTGGGCGCGGACGGCGACGGCGAGCTGTGCGTCGCACTCCGCTGCGGGATCGTGGACCGGACACGGGCGACATTGTTCGCGGGCTGCGGGATCGTCGCCGACTCGGACCCTGACCTCGAGTGGGAGGAGTCCCGGATCAAGCTGCGGGCCGTGATCTCCGCGCTGGGGATGCCGGAGGACGAGCTGTGAGCGACGCGGCGGGCCTGCGGGCATTCGTCGCGGAGCTGGTGGCGGCCGGCGTCTGCGAGGCGGTCGTGTGTCCGGGCTCGCGCTCCACGCCGCTCGCGCTCGCGCTGCGGACGGCGCCCGGGCTACGGGTTCGGGTGCTGGTCGACGAACGGGCGGCGGCGTTCTTTGCGCTGGGCATGGCGCGCACGTCGGGGCGGCCGGTGGCGCTGCTCGCGACGTCGGGGACCGCGGTGGTGGAGTTCGCACCGGCGGTCGTCGAGGCATCGCTGTCGCGGGTACCGCTCGTGGTGCTCACGTCCGACCGGCCGGCGGAGCTGCGGGACCGCGGGGCGCCCCAGGCGATCGACCAGACGCATCTCTACGGACGGGCCGCGAAGTGGTTCACGGAGCTGCCGCTGCTCGACGGGGCCGATGCGACGCTCGCGCACTGGCGCTGGGTCGCCGGGCGAGCCGTGGCGGTCGCGGCCGAGGGGCCGGCGGGCCCGGTGCAGGTCAATGTCCCGTTCCGCGAGCCGCTGCTCCCCGACGGGCCGCTCGGGCAGGTCGATGACGCGGCCATGACGCGGCCCTTCGCAGAGGCGATCCGGGGCCGCCGGACGCTCGACGACGGCAGACTCGATGCGCTCGCGGCGCGGCTGGCGGGGGCACGGCGCGGCCTGATCATGGCGGGCCCGGACGACGACCCGGCGCTCCCCGCGGCTCTCGCCGAACTGGGGCGTGCAACCGGCTTCCCGATCCTCGCCGACCCGCTCTCGGGGCTCCGGACCGGGCCGCACGACCGCTCGCGCGTCGTGGTGCGCGGCGACCAGCTGGCGCGCCCGGGCGCCTGGCTCGACGGCCACCTGCCCGACCTCGTCCTGCGGACCGGCGCCATGCCCACCTCCAAGCCGATGCTCGAGCTGCTTGCCCGGGTCCGCCCGGAGCTCCTGATCCTCGACGGGGACGCCGGCTGGCGCGAGGCGGCGCTCGTGCCCGCGACCTACGTCCATGCCGATGCCGAGGTCACGGCCCGATCGCTGGCGGAGCGCCTGTTCGAGGCCGGTCAGGGCACGCCGGCGGAGGCCGGCTGGACCGCGGACTGGCTCGCTGCCGACCACGAGGCCGACGAGGCGATGGCCGCGTGGCTCGCCGCGCTCGACGAGGCGTTCGAGGGGGCGCCGTGGCCCGTCCTCGCCGACGCACTCCCGGACGGCGGCGTCCTGTGGGCCTCGAGCTCCATGCCGGTCCGCGACATGGATGCCTGGCTCCCGTCGACGGAGCGCCGGATCACCGTCTGCGCGAACCGCGGCGCGAACGGCATCGACGGCGTCGTTTCCACCGCGCTCGGCTCGGCTGCGGTCGCGGGCGGTCCCGTCGCCCTGGTCGTCGGGGACATCGCCTTCCTCCACGACCTCAACGCGCTTGTCGCCGCGAAGCTCCACGGTCTGTCGGCCACGATCGTGCTGGTCAACAACGACGGGGGCGGCATCTTCTCGTTCCTGCCCCAGGCGCAGTCCGCGGCCGCCGTGCCCGGGACAGGCCTCTCGGAGCACTACGAGGAGCTGTTCGGGACGCCGCACGGCATCGACGTCGGGCCGATCGTGACGGCGCTGGGCGGGGAGCACCGCCTCGTGGCGGGCGGGGAGGAGCTGGACGCGGCGATCCGCGACTCCGTCGGCTGGCCGGGTGTGCGCGTCCTGGAGCTGCGGACGGAGCGGGCACGGAACCTCGAGCTGCACCGGGACCTGGCGGCGACGGTTCGTCGGGCGCTCGCAGAGCTGGTGGAGTCCGCGTGAGTGGCATCGACGTCGACGGCCTTCGCTGGGAGGTCCGGACCCGGGGCACGGGCCGGCCGCTCCTGCTCCTGCACGGCTTCACCGGCCGCGGCACCTCGTGGGCGGACCACGCGCCCGCGCTCGCCCGCCGGTTCCGCCTCATCACGGTGGACCTGCCGGGGCATGGCCGATCGGGTACCGCGGCGGACCCGCGGCGCATGAGCGTGGAGCGCACCGCCGACGACCTCGCCGCGATCCTCCGGCGCCTGGATGCGAGGCCCGCGCACGTCCTCGGCTACTCGCTGGGTGCCCGGATCGCGCTCCGCCTCGCCCTCGCCCACCCAGACGTCGTGGACCGGCTCGTGCTCGAGAGCCCGTCCGCCGGGATCGCGGACCCGCAGGAGCGTGCCAGGCGCCGCGAGGCGGACGAGGCCCTCGCGACCCGCCTCGAGCATGACGGCATCGGGG
>JANNHX010000516.1:0-9773 GCA_031404615.1 Chloroflexota bacterium | reverse complement strand
CACGAGGACGGCATCCTGGGCGGGGCGACGGTCACGGAGCTGCCGATCCGGCGCATGAACTACCCGACGCCGGATCCGTCGACGCGTCGCGGCGTGCTGCTCGCCTCCTACACGTGGGGCCAGGACGCGCTCCAGTGGGGCGCGATGGACGAGGAGACGCGCCTGGAGGAGGCGCTGGACGACGTCGAGCGCATCCATCCCCGGATCCGGGACGTGTACGAGGTGGGTGCCTCGCACGCCTGGTACAGCGACCGCTGGGCGCGCGGCGCGTTCGCGATGTTCGCGCCGGGCCAGCAGACCGAGCTCCAGGCCGATATCGTGCGGCCGGAGGGCCGGATCCACTTCGCGGGCGAGCACTGCTCGCTGTACCACGCGTGGATCCAGGGGGCGCTGGAATCCGGGATCCGGGCGGCGCAGGCGATCCACGAGGCGCCCGGCGGGGACTGAGCGCGGGCTCCCCGGCCGCGGTCAGATGCCGCTGGTGTAGATCTGGCGGTGGGCGCAGTGGCGGTCCATGCCCGGGTTCCTGTCGCCCTCGGCCGGGTCGGACAGGCACTCGGCGACCGCGGTCATCATCCCGATCGCGTTGTCGCCCGGGAGGCCGGCGGCGAACGTCGCGACCTTGACGACACGGTGCGAGTCGACCGCGAGCCGGTCGCCCAGGTCCAGCTGGCGGCCGCCGAGGAACCGGTTCGTGGGGCCCAGGAAGACGCGGACCCGGACGCCGCTCGCCGGCGACCGCCCGAGGTTCCAGACATGCACCCAGGCGTCGTAGGAGAACCCGGGATGGATCTCGTACACGGCCCGGACGGTCAGGGCCGCCATCCCGTCGCGGCCGATCTCGGTGGGCTCGGTCGCGGGCCCCGCCGTCGTGAGCAGGATGTCGGGGCTGTTGCGCTCGCCGTACCCGATCACGGTGATCGCCTGCTGGTCCAGCGGCCGTTCCCCGATGTCGCCGGTCTGCTGGCGGATCAGGATCCACGGCCACAGACCGACCGCCCGGGTCGACTCAACGACGACGGGCGGCGTCCCGTCCCGGCCGGGCCCGTGGCGCATCCCGGTCAGCCCAACCGCGGCCTTGCCCAGGATCGCTCGGATCTTCGCGGCGTCGTCGACGATGCCCTGCGGGTCCGGCGCATGGTTGTCGCCGGGCCCGAACGGCGTCCACGGGATCGGCGGCAGGCCCGGACGCGGCGGCCGGGGCGCCGGGCCGATGGGGTCGAGGGGGTCGCCCGGGGTGGGAGGGTTGGGTCGAGGCGGCCGGGGATGCAGCGGATCGGTCACGGCGAGACCCTCCGCCCCGTGGTGGACATGCCGGCGGACCGCATCTCGGCGTCGGTCACCTGGAGGTCGCTGCCGTCCCAACCGAGCGGCGGTACCCCGGTGAGCGGCAGGTAGTGATGGGCGAGGCGCTTGAGCGGGTCATACCGTGAGCGATGGCGCGGGTTGTCGGCCCCGTCGTAGCGCTGCGGGACCGTCAGGGGCTCCTGGTAGCCGTACCACTCGCGCACCCGGTCGGCGAGCGTGGCCCCGCTCACGCCCCCGACCTGCGACAGCAGGCCGATCATCTGCGGGGCGCACTGCCACTGGTCGGGCCACATGACGTCGAAGGGTGTCCGGGCGCCGGGGACCACACCGGGGGCGTGCCGCTGGTAGTCCCAGCACTGGTAGGCGTAGCCGCGGTCCGAATCGAGGTTGAAGTCCGGGAGCGGCGCGGCGGCGTCGTTGGCGCTGTAGGTCTGCGCGCCCGCGGCACCCGTGAAGCGCCCGGTCAGCTTGCCGACGAGGTACGCCCCATAGTCGATGGGGTCGCCGAGGTTGGCGCCCTCCGCGGGCATGAGCTCCGCGGACGCAGTCTCGGTCTCGGCGGGCGTGGTTGCCATCTCGAACCGACGCCGCGCCGCGTCGCTGCCCGGCATGCCGCCCATCAGGATCCTGGCGTCGTCGCCCTGCAGGTACGGCCCCACGTGGGTGCGTGGCGCCTCCCAGCCAACGCGCATGCCGGCCATGTTGTGGTCCGGGTATCGCCAGGGCGCCACGAACTCGCTGTAGACGGGCGGCGCGTCGACCGCCGCCCTGTCGTTCCACGGCGGGTCGAGGTCCATCACCAGCGCGCGCGGGTAGGCCGGGTCCAGCCCGAAGCCGCCCGTATCGGCCCCGCGCGTGACCGGATGCAGACCCGAGCGCTCCGTCACCGTCTCGCCGGTCGGCAGAGTCGCAAACCCGGTCGGCGCATCCAGGTCCGCCCGCAGCTGGACCATGGCGCCGCGCTCGTCCATGCCGAGCTGCACGAGGCCCATGGAGATCTCGGACGGCGCGGGGCTCAGGAACCCCTCCAGCACCAGCGGCATCCGGCACAGCTTGTACAGGTCCCAGGCCGGCGCGACGAGCAGGTGGTAGAGCAGCTCGCGCAGCGGCCAGGTCATGAGGTCGGCGAGCAGCGCCGGCCCGATCGTCGCGAGCCAGGCGGCCAGCTGTGCCAGGTAGATGGCGAACGCGATGATCGCGAGCAGGATGTCCAGCAGCGTCATCGGCCGGGCGTTGGCCGGATCGGGTGCGGAGCCGTCCGCCGGCAGCCCGGGCGGACGCGGCAGGTCGTGGTCCGTGATCACCGGCGGCGGCATGGGCTGGCGGGGCGCGAGGCCGGAGCTCGAGTTGAACTTGGCGTACGTGAACGCGAGCTCCCACATGTCCTGCAGGACGGCGACGGTTGGCCGGCCACCGTCGTCGAGGTGCTTGCCGGCGTCCCAGCGCAGCACCTGCGGGCCGCCCCGGTCATCGTCGGGCGTGTAGACGTCCTTCATCGTCCGCAAGAGCAGCTCGCACAGGTGCTCGGGCAGCGGCTCGGTGTCCACGTCGAAGACCTGCTTGCGGACGGCGTAGTCGATCGCCTTCTCTCCCTCCGGATAGGCGGGGTACGCCCACGAGGACGGGAACCAGTCCGGGCCGGGCACGTCGTCGGGCATCGCGGGGTCGGGTGTCGCGGCGCCCTTGCCGAAGGCGAGCCGGAACTGGAGGGCGGCAGTGTCCAGCGAGCCGTAGTTGCCCGTCGCCGGGTGGCGCATCCCGTAGACCAAGCCGTCCATGTGGTTCTCGATGACGTGGTGGCGCTGCCAGTGGGTCCGGTAGGGCCCGCCGCACTTGGCGTTGGTGAACGGGTGCGCCGCGACGTCGGTGGCACAGTGGCTCATCCAACCAAGGGCGAACGCCTGCTGCTTCGGGACCCGGCTCGGCTCGAGCGGATCGGTCTTCATCTCGTCCGCCTGCAGGGCGTTCTGGTAGAGGCGGCGCGCGAACTGGTAGGTCTTGCGGTAATGGAACATGTCGGACCAGAAGAACGCGCTGTCTGCGTATCCGGTCTGCGTGCCGCTGCTCATGAGGCCGAACACGTCCTGCATCTGGCCCGCGATCCCGAGGACCAGGTTGTTGACGCTCCCGCCGAGGAGGTTGAGGATCTGGCCCACCTCGCCCAGCATCCCGCCCGAGACCGCGTTGGCGAGCTGGCTCTGGTTGTCCATCACGGGAGCCATCCACTGCTCCCACTGCGCCAGGAAGTTGTCGTCGATCGCCTTCCAGGTGGTGAGGGCGAAGTCGACGAGCTCGAGCAGGCCCTTGCCCGCATCACCCTTGAAGTCCGGGAGCAGGAAGAACAGGTCCGGCCCGAGGGCACCCGCGGCGAGGTAGTTGCGGTTGGCATGGGCGGCGTCGAACAGGGCGTCAGCCTGGGCCTGGGTCAGCGGCGAACCCGGCGCGACGCCCGCCTTGAGGCGCTCCATCGTCTCGGCGGCGGCCTGGATGTGGACATACCAGCTGGGCATCAGCCACGCACCCCCGGCATCAGTGCGGGATCCTCGCGCCGATCGCGGCGCTGCGCTCCCAGACGTCGATGTAGTGCTCCGCGGACCGGAAGAGCGAGTCGATCACCGCCGGGGTGAGCCCGATGTTGCGGAGGTCCTGGAGCATGTCCGGCAGCATCCCGTAGTGGGCGAGGCCGTCGAGGTTGTAGTCGAAGTCACGCATCGGGCCCACGGTGTCGCGGTGCATCGGCGGGGCGGTTCCCGGTCGCTGCATGGCGTCCCAGGTGCCGCGGATCGTCGCGATCCCGCCCGACAGCTTCACGACATCCGGGTGGTCGTTGGGCAGGACGGCGGTCGGGTTCACGGCAAGGAACGCGGCCCGCGCATAGTCCAGCCCGGCCAGGCCGGGGCCCGGTGCGGCGCCCGCGGTGCCCTTCAGCCCCCGGGCGAGCTCCAGCGCCGGCGCCACGGTCATGCCGTGCGGGGTCAGCGCCTTCGCGACCTCGCTCGACATGAGGTCTGCGCCCGACGCGAGCAGCACGAGCGCCTGCCACGTCCAGTGCCCCGCCACCTCTGCTGGCGTGCCCTCGAAGAGCGCCCGGTCGTCGAAGCGGAATTCGCGCCAGTCGCGGATCGGAGCGTCGTAGGCAACCCCGTCGGCCTGCGCCGCCGCCCCGTCCCAGCGCTCCGTCCGGATGGCTGCCTGCCAGGCCGGATCCGCGCCCTGGCCCACCTCGCCCTCGAGGCCGTGGCCGGCGTGCGGTCCGAATCGCGGCCCGGGACCCTCGAGCAGGGCGTTCCAGTCCGTGCCCAGGGCGATGGGCAGCTCCGGCAGGCGCGAGGCGACGTACTGGAGCCCCTGGGCCACCGTCCGCGACGAGCCGGGCAGGTTGTTGAGCACCGTCGTCCCCGGCGCCTCGCGGGAGTCCGCCCCGGCGATCCCGTGCCCGAAGATCCCCTTCGTCTCCTTGATGTGCTCGAGCTGCGTCTCCGACTTCATCGCCTCGGACGGCCAGGCCGCCTGGCTGCGCCGGGAGCCCGGCACGGGCGCGGCCGTCGCCGAGAGCGGCCGGGGGGCCATGAACCGGGCGCCGTTGTGGGCCGCCACCAGCGGGTACAGGCTCCCGGGCACGGTCCTGGTGGCGATTCCGTGGGCCGTCGTCTCGGAGCGCTCGGACATGTGGTCGGTGTCGATGACCATGCCCAGGCGCATCGCCTCGAGCAGCGCCTCCTGCCCGGCCACCGTCAGCCCGACGGTGTTGGTGTCGCCGATCCCGTACGTCCCGGGTGCCGCGGCCTGCGGGATGGTCACCCCGAGGTCCCGCACCGTGCTCTCGAGCACGTCCCACAGCGTCGATCCCACCGAGACCGGTCGCGCCACCAGCTCGTCGGGGTTCGTGCCCGCCCAGGGCTTCGTCGTCGGCAGCGTGCCGGTCCGCTGCAGCGAGTTGACGAGGAACATGAAGTCGTAGATCGCCATCCCGCCGAACGCGTTGTCGGACAGGTGGACGAGGTTGACCTGGACGATCCCGAGCCGCCGCAGGTACGCGAAGTAGTCGTGGATCGTGTCATGGATGAGGGTCCGGTTGGGCCCTGTGTCGGCCTGCGGGAAGTCGGTGAACCGGACCCAGTCATTGACCGAGTCCGTCTCGATGCCCAGCACGAACGCCATCTTGTTGTGCTCGATGAGGTCCCTGGCCACCTCCGGCGTGGGTGCGAGACCACACCAGTCGCGGTTGTGCGCCACGAACTCGCGCAGCATCTGGACCTGCGGCTCCACGGTGTCGCGGTCGCTCTGCGCGGTGAAGTTCAGGCTCGAGGCATTGGTGAGCGCCGCCAGCATCTGGTTGTGGACGACGAGGGCGACCATCAGGCGCTGGCCGCCCTCCCAGGCCCGCCGGATCCACGCCTGGTGCGTCTTGATGTGGGTCAGGTCGTCGAAGGCGGGCCAGCCCCGGAAGCCCAGCTCGTCGTCCGGCCCCGGCGTGCCGGTCGTCCAGCCGCTCGCCGCCCGTGAGCCGTCGTTGAGGCGCCCGCCGTCGGTCGCCATGGCAATCGGCTTGAGAAGGTTGCCGTGCTCGTGACCGTGCTGGGGCAGGCAGTTCCCCAGGTCCTCAACGGGCCCGTGAAGGTGGCCGGCGAGGAGGTCGCCGAAGCCCGCCTGCGCCATCGGGTGGCAGTGGATGTCCGCCCAGCCCCACAGCGGCGGGTGGAATGCCGGCGGCCTGCGGCGCTCGAGGCGGATGTGGTCCACGAGGAGCCGGCGGCGTGCGGGCGCCTGGGCCGACCGGACCCGCAGCCGCACCTTCGCCGTGACGCCGACGAGGCTGCCGCCGCCGCGCGGCGCGAGGTCCCAGGTCGCCTCACGCAGGACGTCGGAGCCATTCGGGGTCGCAATGCGGACGGCGACGTAGCCGTCGGCGTCCGCGGCGTCCAGCGCCTTGACCCTGACCGCCCTGGCCGCCCTGGCCGGGACCCGCAGCTCCAGCCCGACGCCCCCGCCGGCGCTGCCGCCGATCCGGAACGCGAGGTAGCGCTGCGAGACGGCGAACACGTCCGAGTCCAGGATCCCCGCGGACCGGGTCACGACGCGGATGAGGTGCCCGCTGTTCGCGCCGATGGGGAACGGCGTGTGCCAGAAGTCGCCACCCAACCCGACCAGCGGCCTCCCGTCGATCTCGACCTGGTCGGATCGGATGGTGGCGGCAGCGACGGGTTGCCGGACGAAGCCCTTGCCCGACACCACGTGCCAGGCGGTGAGCCCCTTCTCGAAGTCCCCGTTTCTGATCAGCGCGGGCGGTCTGGCGATGCCCTGTCCTCCCCCGAGGTGAGCCGCGAAGCATAGAGGCGGGGCGGGTTCTGTCAATGCCGCCGGGGACTGGACCGACGGCAGGCTCTCCAGCGTGCGCACCAGCGACCGACCGCCGGGCGGGCCGCGTGGCTCCTCATCGGGTAGGCTCCGCGCGATGGCGACTTGGGATCCCGGGCCAGTGGATCAGCGGCCGGCGGGTGCCGTCCCCGCGGACGACGCTACCCTTGTCGCCGCCCTGCGGGCGGGGGACGAGTCGGTCTTCGTGGCGCTTGTCGGGCGGTACCAGCGGCCGCTCGTGCGCCTCGCCATGCGCTACGTCCAGGGCGAGGCGGCCGCCGAGGACGTGGTCCAGGACACGTGGATCGCGGTCATCCGGGGCATCGACGGTTTCGAGGGACGCTCGAGCCTGCGCACCTGGATCTTCCGAATCCTCACCTACCAGGCGAAGAGCCGCGGGGAGCGCGAGCGACGGACCATCCCGCTCTCATCGCTGCTCGCGGCGGACGGCGAGCCGGATGGGCCCGTGGTCGACCCGTCACGGTTCCTCCGGCCCGATCATCCCCGGTGGCCCGGCCACTGGTCCGCGCCACCCACGGCCTGGACCTCGGAGGCCGAGGCCCGCATCCTCGACGGGGAGGTGCAGGGGGTCATCGCGTCGGCGCTCGAGGCGCTTGCGCCGGCCCAGCGACTCGTGATGACCTTGCGGGACGTTGACGGCTGGACGGCCGAGGAGACCTGCGTGGCCCTTGAGATCAGCGCCGGCAACCAGCGGGTGCTCCTCCATCGGGCGCGCGCCCGCGTGCGCGACGCGCTCGAGACGTACTTCACGGGTTCGATCGATGTGTAACGAGGTGGCGATCGTGCCGACTGTCACTGGATGCGCGACACCAGCCGGCGGGACGAAGCGATGACACTCGAGCATGACGACCTCGCCTGCATCGAGCTCGTGGAGCTGGTGACCGAGTACCTCGACGACGCGCTGCCGCCCGGCGAGCGCGATCGGATCGAGCGTCACCTCGCCGGCTGCGACGGATGCGCCACCTACGTCGACCAGATCCGCCAGACGATCGCCGCAGCGGGCAGCCTGACCCAGGAGGACGTGCCGGCCCCGGTCATGGCCCGGCTGCTCGATGTCTTCCGCGAGGCGCGCAACTCCGGGTCCGGGGGCTGACCCGCCCGGACCCGGTGCGTCTCGCGGGATTCGATCCCTCAGCCGGCCTTGGCGGCAGCCGCCCCGGCCCGACAGACGGGACAGTCGGTGTCCCCGAACGAGCCCATCTTCTCGTGCGAGGCATGCATCGCCAGGTCGCCGTCGCTGAAGCTGCCGGTCATGCCGGCGAGCCCCTCGTGGTCGCGCTCATTGCCCTCCGAGAAGTGGCCGGCGACGTGGTCCGCTTCGGTGTGCGGCAGCGTGCGGCCGCCAGCCGCGAAGGAGCCGGTGTGGCTCGTGTCCTCAGATCCGCTCATATCGGCAGCTCCTCGAGGCGGCGCCGGAGACCGGCACCGCGTGTCGCCTGCGTGGGTGGGCCGGTCTGGCCCATCGACACCCGGGCGCATCGTTCACTCCGACAGTGCGTCGCCGCGCCGGATCGTTACGCGACCCCGCAGCCCGGGACACACGGCGTGACCGGTGCGGGGCCGACGCGCTACCATGTAATCGGTTACGAGACGGTTGGCGCGGCCGTCAAGCGCAGGCTGGCGCGCCCTGAAGAGTGGAGGCAATCCTGATGCTTCGCGTCGCCATGCTGGGGGCCGGCCGCATCGGCCAGGTCCACGCCCGATCCGTCGTCGAGAGCCCCGATGCCGAGCTCGCGTGGGTCTGCGACCCGGTCGAAGCCGCGGCCAGCGCCCTGGCGGGCAAGTACGGCGCCAAGTGGAGCCCGGAGCCCGCCGACGCGATCGCCGACCCCTCGGTTGACGCGGTGGTCATCGCCTCGGCCACGCCCACCCACACCGACCTCCTGCGGGCCGCCGTGCTCGCGGGCAAGAAGGTCCTGTGCGAGAAGCCGATCGATCTCGACATGGCGCGCATCGACGCGGCCTGGGACGCGATCAAGGGCCATGCGCCGTTCGTCATGCTCGGCTTCAACCGCCGCTTCGACCCCTCCTTCCGCGAGGTCAACGCGCGCGTCATGGCGGGCGATATCGGCACCCTGCGCGCCCTGCGCGTCACGTCCCGCGACCCCCAGGGTCCGCCCGCCGCATATCTCGCGGTCTCGGGCGGCATGTTCCGCGACATGACCATCCACGACTTCGACATGGCCCGCTACTTCCTGGGCGAGGTGGTCGAGGTGTCCGCGGTCGCGTCGCACAACAACGACCCGGTGTTCATGGGCGCCAAGGACCACGCCCAGGCGATGGTCACCCTGCGCAGCGCCGACAATGTGCTCGCCACCATCGTCAACAGCCGCACCTGCGCGTATGGCTACGACCAGCGCCTCGAGGCCTTCGGCGACCTGGGCTCGCTCGAGGCCGGCAACATGACCGCCACCACGGTCCGCGCGTTCAACGCGACCCAGACCGAGGCCGCGGGTCCGGTGCTCAACTTCTTCCTCGAGCGTTACGTGCCTGCATACCGGGCGGAGTTCGCCGAGTTCGTGGCCGCCATCAAGGAGGATCGCGAGCCCGCGGTCGGGTTCGCGGACGGGCGTGCCGCCCTCGTCCTCGCCGAGGCCGCCATCGAGAGCGTCGCCACCGGCAAGGTCGTCTCCGTCACCGGCGGCTGAACCTCATCCGTTCCGCCACTGGCAACGGGGCCGGCGTTGCAAGGCGCCGGCCCCGTCCCCACCACGCCAAGTCCGGCAATGGCGCCCTTGCGTTCCGAAAGGACCTGCGGACGCGCCCAGGTTTGGCTGACAGGATTCGGTCCGCACCGACATAGCTCAGCGGTAGAGCAGCTGTTTCGTAGGCCTCCCGCGCTATTCGCAGTGGCCCGAGCGTGGCTCCCCGAGCGAAACGGCCCAAGGTATTTGCTGTAGGCGCGATGGGCATGATCACCTGAACTGGCCCCACGTTCGGTCTACGCGAGGCGGAGCAGGGTCGTTCGGGCGATCCCGAACGGCGGGCCGAGCGGGAGCGCAAAGCCGATCCAGAACGCGAACTCAAGGGGCAAGAGCAGGTGGCTGACGGTCGCGGCGTGCGGGACGTCCCGCAGCAGCATCACG
>JANNHX010000515.1:0-9438 GCA_031404615.1 Chloroflexota bacterium | reverse complement strand
GCTCTGCGCCAAGGCCTTGTCCGCGGCGGCTTCGGCGAAGGCCTGCGCCTCGCGCTCGACAACCACCCCGTCGACGTCCGCGGGCAGGACCACGAGCAGCGACGGATCCTCGATGACGGCACCGGCCGGGCTTGGCGCGGCGAGCGTCGCGGCAGGCGCCGAGGCCGCGGACTCCGTGGCGGGGGCGGTCGTGGGCGGGAGGCCGGGGCTGATCGCCTCGGTCTCCGCGGGCGTCGGGGACGGCCCCTTGAGGGTCTCCGCGGGCGCGGCGCACGCGGCCGTGACCAGGACGAGCGCCGCGATCCGCGCTCCCGCGAAGATACGCCTCACGCGAGCTCCCGCCGCATGACCGGGAACCGCTCGTCCGGGGCCGCGACCACGAACCCGAGCCCCTCCCAGAACGCAGGGGCGGCCGCGCTCGTCGCGTTGCGCCGCGCGCCTACCTCCGGGTAGGTCTCCACGGCCGCAAACCCGCGGGCCGCGAGGTCGTCGCAGACGGCCTCGATCATCATCGCCGCCAGGCCCCGGTCCCGAGCCTCGACCGTCGTCGCGATGCAGGTGATGACGGCGGGCAGCGGCGAGGCGGGCAGGCGCGGGTACAGCTCGCGCGTCCGGAGCGCCCGCGGGTACGCGGAGAGCGGCCCGAACTGGGCGTAGGCCGCCGGGGCGTCGTCCTCGAGCAGCACCTTGGCGTACGACCCGAACACCACGAGGCCGCGGCCGAGCAGCCGGAGCTTGGGCAGCGCGTCGTGCGCGACGCTGGGCTTCGCGGGCGGCGCGGGCGCGAACGGGTTGAAGCCGGCCGCGTCGTCGTCCGCGGCGAACGGGTTGACGGCCGGGCCCTTGCGGGCGGGCGCGAACGGATTGACCACGACATCGACGTCCCCGTCGTCGTCGAACGGGTTGCGCAGCCGCGGCTTCTGCGGTGCCGACGCGGGTGCGGGGCTCAGCCAGGAGGCGCGTGCAGCCTTCGAGCCGCGATCAGCGTCCTCCCAGTAGTCGCAGGAGCGGTGGTCGAAGCCGTTGTCCGCGCACGGCGGCAGGAGGGCGAATGTGGAGTCGTCGGTCACGTCAACGATGCGGATGGCCATGGCTGCAGAGTCTACGGGCGGCGGCGCAACCCGGTCGTCCGCGCCGGCTGACGCGCACACCTGGCCACGTACCGATGGAGTGCGTCAGACGCCGCGACCAGGCCACCCCACCACACCACACCCGATGCGCCCGGATCCGCCTGTGCACGCCCGCCCTCACGCCCCGGCCTCAGGCCCCCGGCCTCACGCCCCCGGCCCCACCCGACCTGGCCGAATACCGACGGGGTGCGTCTACGGCCAGGCACTGTTGGCCAACCACGCGCCGCATCAGTGACTGGCCAGGATCCCCCACCGTCAACCCGGGCGTACCACGCACCTCATCGTTGCGTGGCCAACTATGGCGCGACAGGGCCGAGATACCACGCACCTGGTCGGTACGTGGCCAAGTCGCCGATCAGCCCGCGGCGAGGTCCGCCAGCGCCCCATCGTGGACCAGCGCCAGCGCCGCGGCGAGGTCAGGCCCAGGCTCTCGATCCTCGGCGAGGTAGGAGATCCGCTCGCGCACCCGCCGATGCGCCTCCGCGACGCCGGCGCCCGGCGCTGGGACCGCGCCGTCCTCCCCGGCGGGCATCCGCGCCAGCCGCAGGTCCAGCGCCTGCGCCGCCGCGAGCAGCTCGATCGCCAGGATCTGTTCCACGTGGCCCAGCACCGTCCGCGCGTGACGGGCCGCGCCGGCACCCATCGAGACGTGGTCCTCCTGGTTCGCGGACGTGGGGATGGAGTCCGCGGTCGACGGGTGGGCGAACACCTTGTTCTCGGACGCGAGGGCCGCTGCCGTGTACTGGATGATCATCAGCCCGCTGTTCCGCCCCGGGTCCGGCGAGAGGAACGCCGGCAGCCCGCCGTTGAGCCGCGGGTCCATGAGCAGCGCGGTCCGCCGCTCCGAGATCGCGCCCAGCTCCGAGAGCGCGAGCTTCGCGAAGTCGAGGGCCAGCGCGATCGGTTCGCCGTGGAAGTTGCCGCCGGAGATCACGAGGCCGCCACCCGTCGCGAGCGCGTCCACCGGCACGGAGCCACCCTCGGGGAAGACGAGCGGGTTGTCGGTCGCTGAGTTGAGCTTGATGTCGAGCACCCTCCGCAGGTGGTCGAACGCATCGCGGACCGCGCCGTGCACCTGGGGCACACAGCGCAGCGAGTACGGGTCCTGGACCTTGTGCGCCGACCCGTGGTGCGCGGTCTGAAGCCCGGACCCGCGGAGCAGGTGCCGCAGCTCCGCCGCCACCATGACCTGGCCCGGGTGCGGCCGCGCCAGCTGGTAGGGCGCCGCGTATGCGACCTCCGTGCCCAGGAGCGCCTCGAGCGACATCGCCGCCGCCACGGACGCCGTCCGAGCGAGCCGATCGGCATCGGCCAGCAGCAGCGCCCCGAGCGCGCTCATCAGCTGGGTGCCGTTGAGGAGCGCGAGGCCTTCCTTGGGCCCCAGCACCAGGGGTTCCAGCCCGCACTCGCGGAGGGCGAGCAGCGCCGGCACGACCTGCCCGTTGAGCTCCACCTGCCCGCGCCCGATGAGCGGCAGCGCGAGATGCGCGAGCGGCGCGAGGTCCCCGGACGCGCCGACGGACCCCTGCTCCGGCACCACGGGGTGGATGCCCAGCGCGAGGAACTCGCAGATCCGGTCGACGAGCAGCGGCCGGCAGCCCGAGTGGCCCAGCGCCAGCGTGTTCGCGCGGAGCAGCAGCATCGCGCGCACGACCTCGCGCGGGAACGGCCGCCCGACACCCGCCGCGTGCGAGGCGAGGAGGTTCTCCTGGAGCTGCTCCGCATCACCCGGGGGGATGAACGTCGTCGCCAGGTCCCCGAACCCGGTCGTGACCCCGTACACCACCTCGCCGTGGGCGACCAGCCGCTCGATGACGTCGCGCGCCTCCTGCATCCGGTCCCGCGCGTGCACGTCGAGCGCCGCGCGGGCACCGTGCCGCGCGACGGCCTCGACGTCCGCGATGGACAGATCCGCACCCGTCAGGACGACCAGGTCGCCTGACCGGGTGGCGGGAGATCGCTCGGGGAGGAAGTGCGCGTCAGTCACCGTGCCGAGGATAGTCGGCTAGACTCGGGTCCGTGCCAGCGTGCCGCAGGCCGCGGCCCGACTCCTGACTCAGCACGCCATGGAGCCGCCCCGACCCGTGATTGCCTTCATCGACGAGATCGCGCTGCCATTCCTCCAGTCCCTGTACGCCGCCGTCGGCTACGTGGGCGTGATGCTCGCGATGGCGATCGAATCCGCGATGGTCCCGCTCCCCTCCGAGCTCATCCTGCCGCTGGCCGGCTTCATGGTCTCGGATCCCACGCAGATCGAGCCGCTCACGGGCCAGCCGTGGAACTTCTGGATCGTGGTCGTGATCGCGACGGTCGGCAACACGCTGGGCTCGCTCGTCGCCTACGCGATCGGCGCGTGGGGCGGCCGGCCGTTCCTCGAGCGGTACGGCAAGTACATGTTCATCCGTGAGCACGAGATCGAGGCCGCGGACCGCTTCTTCGAGAAGTACGGCTCGGCGACGGTCTTCATCGGCCGCCTGCTCCCCATCGTCCGGACGTTCATCTCGTTCCCGGCGGGCGTCACGCGCATGCCGATCGGCAAGTTCATCGTCTACTCCACGGCCGGGGCCTTCCCGTGGTCCGTGGCCCTCGTCTGGGCCGGCATGCAGCTGGGCGCCAACTGGGTGACGATCCGGGACATGCTCAAGCCGTTCGACATTGCGATCGCCGCCGCCGTCGTCGTGCTGTTCCTGGGGCTGCTCTGGTGGCGCCTCGGGATGCCGGGCAAGCCGAAGAAGTCGACGCCCGCCCCGGCAGAGACCGCCCCGGCGGCAGCGATCGCCCCGGCGGCAGAGACCGTCGCCGACAGCGAGCCGGGCGCCTAGCCCCGGTCGTTACTCCATGCGGGGCGGGTTGTTCTCGCCGATCACCGCCGGCTCGTTGAGCCGCAGCAGCGGATCTGTCCCCGGCTTGCCGGCCAGCGCCATCGTCACGCGCTCCGCGGAGAGCTGTGCCAGCCGGGCGAAGTTCACCGCGTCGCCCAGGACGCGCGCCGCCTCCTGCGGGCTGTGGAAGCCCGTGCTGTTCTCGGACGAGATGAAGTCCCAGCGCAGGTTGGCCCTGCGCTGGAAGTCGCGCGCCTCCTTGAGCTGTTCGTCCGTCGCCCCGGCGGCCCTGGCGGCCACGATCGCGTCGATGGCGGCGATGATCGCGGTCTCCGTCTCGCGCAGCTGCTCGGACGTCCGCCCCTGGATCGTCACGATCCGCTCGACCAGCTTCGCCTCGTCCATCCTGTGGCAGGACTGGCAGGCGCTGGCGATGTTGTTCATCGGGCTGCGGATCCAGTGGTCGGAGACCTTGAGCGCACCCTCGCGGATGTAGGGCATGTGGCAGTCCGCGCAGGCGACGCCGGACTGGTTGTGGATGCTGGTGCTGTAGAGCTCGTACTCCGGGTGCTGGACCTTGATCATCGGCGCCCCGGTGTCCTTGTGCTCCCAGTCCTTGAAGCCGTACTCGTCGTAGTACTCGTTGATCTGGTCGATGTTGAGGCCCTTCTCCCAAGGGAAGGTCAGCAGCTTGTTGTCGCCCTTGAAGTAGTACTCGACGTGACACTGGCCGCACACGTACGAGCGCATCTCCTGGCGCGAGGCCTTGGCGAGGTCGATCCCGCGCTTCGCCATCGCCTCGGCGAACGCCGGCCGCGTGATGCGCAGGGCCATCGTGTCCGGTGCGTGGCAGTCATTGCAGGTGACCGAGGTGTGCAGCTGGTCCGAGATGGCGCTGTACGGGCCCTTGTTGAACGCCTCCCAGCCCATCGACCTGATGAGGTTGGGCGTGTCGCCGCTATGGCAGTTGGCGCACGCGCCGGGCTGCTTCACGACCTCCTGGCGCTTGGTCTCCTTCTGGTCGGTCAGCGCGTAGAAGTGCCCGCGGTCCTCGTTGAACTCCACGGAGAAGGCGTAGCCGGCCCACAGGCGCTTCATCGCGGGGAATCGGGCGAGCTTGTCGTACTTCTCGCTACCGCCGTAGGTCGTGCGGACCGTGTCGTCCTCGGTCATGACGAAGCGGCTGTACTCGAGCGGGAAGTTGAGGCCCCACTTCGAGGCGTCCGTCTCTCCGTCGGCGACGTCGACGACCCGCACGACCGTGACCTGCGACTCCGCCTTGCGCGTGAAGATGTTCACGAGCAGCGCGGCGATCCCGATCAGGGCGACGACCCCAACGACGAACGCGACGACCAGGAGGACCCTGGACCGGCTGCGCCGGGGCGCTGGCTGAGAGACCACGTCGGTCATGCGTCACCCCTCCGGGTTGGTCACGGTTTGCCCACGCCGATCTCGTCGTGGCCAATGGATGCGTGGCAGCGGGTGCAGTCCTCGAGCTCGGACTGCCCCTGGTGGTTCACGAGCGAGACGAAGTCGCCGTGGCACTCCAGGCAGTTCTGGAGCGCCACGGTCTTGTTGAAGGGCGTGATCCGGATCGGCTCCGGGAAGTTCTGGAGCGTGAAGGCCAGGCTGTGGTTCCAGCCGTTCATCGCCTTGACCACGTACTTGGCGGGAACGTCGTGCGGGATGTGGCAGTCGTTGCAGGTCGCCACGGCATGGTGCGGGCCGCGGGCCCAGGCGTCGTGCACGTCGTTCATGACGTGGCAGTTACGACAGGCGTCGGGGTCGTCCGACAGGTAGGACGTCGCCTCGGCGTACGTGACCGTGAACATCGACAGGCCCACGATCCCACCGAACAGCACCATCAGGGCGAGCTTGGCCCACAGCGGGATGCCGGACGGGGTGCGTCCAGGTGAAGCGGCGGTCTCCCTCGGTTCGTCCATGTCGGCCCTCGGGCCTCCGGCGCGGCATACGGCGAGGCGCCGTTCGACGGCGCCGAGAGCCTGATGCTCGCGCGCACCCGCGTCGGGGTTGAGGGCCGAACGTCCCGCGCAGTGGCCACGACGTCACGACGTGTCTGGTCGTTCACGCAACGATCGTCGCGCCGGCCCGTCGCGCCTGCCCGATACCTACGCCCGAGACCTACGCCCAGGGCAGCTCGCCGTCCGCCCGCAGGTGGCCGAGGTCGTTGGCGACGAGGAGCTTCGCGTCCGATGGGCCGTCGCCCGCCTCCCAGCGCAGGACCGTGAGGTTCGCCTGGGCCTGGACGAAGCGCTTCCGGTAGTCGCGGATGTCCGTGCCCAGCGCGAGGCACATCAGCACGCGGTTGGTGGAGCTGTGCGCGACCGCGAGCACCGGACGGTCCGCCGGGAGGCCGCCCGGCCCGCCGAGCGCAGTCGCGGCACGGAACGAGGCGCGGGCGTGCCAGGTCTGTTGCTCCGCGAGCAGGTCGTTCAGGAACGAGCGGACCCGCCGCGCGACATCCTCGCCGGATTCGCCGCCTGGGCACGCCAGCCGATCCGGGGCCAGCTCCCACTCGCGTCGGGCGGCGCCGTCGCGCTCGGCGATGTGCTCGTAGGTGAGCCCCTCCCATCCGCCGTAGTCCATCTCCTTGAGGCGAGGATCCGTCTCGATTCGCCCGGTGCCGCGGGTGAGGATCTCCGCGGTCTCCTGGGCACGGAACAGCGGGCTGCTGATCACGCGGTCGAAGCGGACCCCGGCCAGGCGGCGCGCCAGCGCCTTGGCCTGGCGGCGACCGGCGTCGGAGAGCGAGATGTCGATGTGCTGGCCGAGATGCTGCTCTGGCTCCGAGCGCTCCGTGAGGCCGTGGCGGGTCAGGACAAGGGTGAGCACGCTGCCAGTCTATCGTCGTCGTGCTCGAGGTCCGTACGACACGGCCCGACCGGTCCGCCGGCTGCTCCCGGTCCCGGGCATCGACCTGGTGACCACCGACGCGATCCTCGCCGTCGTGGACGACCTCGGCCGCTTCGATCGGCCGGCCAAGCTCGTGTGCTACCTGGGCCTCGACCCCATGGGTCCGCCAGTCGGGCGACCGCCCGGCGACGCGCGGCCACATCAGCCACGCATGATCCCGCTGACCTCGCCCTTTGCCACGCGATCGACCGCGTCCGTTCAGACAGGACACCGCCGTCCGTTGACAGACACCGCCGTCCGGGGCTTGACACGGTATGGGCACGGCGTCGTGTCCGGGGTCCGTGGTGCGCCCGCCGCCGGCGCCTCCCTCAGTTACGCCTCGGCGTGGTGGTGGAGGCGGCATCGCCCGCGAACGGGCTCGCCTACGCCTCGGGGTGGTGCCGAGAAGGATCCAGGCCCGGCGGCGGAGGTCGGTGCCCCCACCACCACGTGGAGGCGTACGCGAACCTGGAGCGTCCCGGTCATGGGACAATGGCGACCGGAGGTACGAACGAGACACCGATGAGCGACCACAGCACCACCGCCCACGCCGACACCGCGAACGCGGGGCATGACGCCGGCCACCACGACGAGCATGCTCACGCCGCGGACCCGCTGGGCCCGATCGCCTGGAAGATGTGGGGCGTGGGCGTCGTGGGCGTCGTCGCGGCATTGATCGTCGTCGCGTGCTTCGCGGTCTCGACCGGGTTCGTCTTCGTCGACCAGCTCGTCCCGGCCTGACGCTCAGGCGCCAGCGGCGGGCTCGCTCCCCGCGGCATGCAACTCCACGACCGGCTCGTCCGTGACGTACGCCGAGCGCATCGGGCGATCCCACCACGGCGTCGGCGCCACCGTGAGCTTTTCGAGCTGGCGCAGCGGCGCGTCGTAGTTGACGCGCCAGCCGTTGAAGTCGCGCCAGGCCTGGTCCCGGTCCTCCACGAGCGGCACCCCGGCGCCCGCCAGCACTGCGAGCGCCTGGTCGAACTTCGCCCGGTCGATGGATGTGGCATCCGTGGGCTTCGGGGCCGGGTCGTAGGCGAACCCGAAGTAGTCGTTGATCCGCCGCAGGGCGATATAGCCGGCACGGATCACGAGGTCCGCCTGGACGTCCATCGGGATCGCGACCGCCGACCGCGCCAGCGCGGCCGCGTCCAGGATCGCGCCCGCCGCATTGACCCACGAGTGGTTGGGCTGCTGGCTGCGGTAGAACACGAGGACCGGCAGCGAGCTGTGTGACTCCTCCACCTCGGCGAACCACTGCTCCCAGCGCTCCCACATCGGGTGGAGGGCGTCGAGCCCGTGCAGGCGGTGCATGCGGGTGAGCATCACGACAGGCGACGGCGGGGTGTCGGCGCGGACCTCAAGCATGCTGACGAGGAGCTCGCGCCGGGAGAACGCGCTGTAGATCGTCGGCAGGTACGAGATCAGCAGCGCGACCAGCGCGAGGCCCATCGCGGCCTCGGCGAACGCGATGAAGTCGCCGAAGGGCACGGCCGGCCGGAAGAACCCGAGGGTCAGCAGGGACGAGCCGGACACCTCGAGCGCATCCGCGATCGGCAGGCCCATCGCCCAGAAGATGGCCCCGAAGCCCACGACGAGCAGGACGAGCCACCAGGCCGGCAGCAGCATCATCAGCGCGATCGGGCCGTAGTAGGCGAGGACCCGATCTCGGAACGGGTACGGCTTCGAGGCCGGGGCGACGAGGTCGAAGACCTTGCGAATCGACCGGAAGGCGAGACGTGTCAGCCTGTCGTTGACGCCGCGCGGCACGACGAACGTGCGGACGGCGCTGAGGACGGTCCGGGCGATGATCAGGACGCCGGCGAGGGCGACGAGGACCTGCACGATCATCGCGGGAGCATAGCCGGGCGAGGGTGACCCGCCGTCACCCGCGAATTGCCGATCCGGTCGAACGGCCCTTGTGCACCCTCCGCCGGAACGGCGCACCATGGCGTTCCCCATGAGACCGTTCATGAACAGCGGGCGCGTTGCCGCGGTGCTTGCCATCGTCGTCGCGATGGGCCTCACGGGCTGTGCGGAGCGCGCGCCCGATCCTGCGACGAGCCCGGCGGTCGACCCGACCGACCTCCCGACGGCATCGCAGACGCCGGCGCCAACCCTCCCGACCACCGTGGACGGGCTCACCGTGATGACCGTGTCGGAGCTGCTCGCCGCCCGCCAGGACGGCAAGGCCGACGCCGGCCCGTCGGCCCTCAAGGGCTACTGGTCGATGCCGGACCTCGGCTTCTCGTGCCCGGCCACCATGGCGGTACCGGGCGAGCTGGAGATGTACTGCCGCGTGTGGTCCTTCGGGATCACCGAGCTCGACGAGATGGCCCTCGAGATCCACCGGTCAGCGAACCAGACGAGCGCCCGTCCACCGGCCGGCCCCAGGCTGGTGCCCTTCGTGTCGGAGCCGCTGCTGGCCGTGCTCCGTCTCGAGCCGGTCGGAGCCCAGCCGCATCCCCCGGTCCCGCTCGTCGTGGTCGGCCACTTCGACGATCCGCGCGCGGCGGCCTGCCAGCCGGAGGCCCGACAGGCATGCCTGGACCGGTTCGTCCTGGACCGGGTCG
>JANNHX010000514.1:0-2086 GCA_031404615.1 Chloroflexota bacterium | reverse complement strand
CTGACCGTGTACTTGAACACGCTCGCCTGCCGGGGAGGGGTTGGGGAAGACGTCCCCGGGGGCCGGAGCCCCCGGGGACGTCTTGGTCGATCGGGTCAGGGGGCGCCCGCGGGGCGGGCGCCGCTGTGTGCCCGGCCTAGCGGTCGAGCCAGACCGAGTTGAGGTACTCGTTGAGCCCGCCGCTGCCGACGAAGCCCTTGACGTCCGCACGAGCGGCACCGGGCGGGGTCGAGCTGACGAGCGGCACCGTCGGGATATCGGCGCGGATCAGGTCCTGTGCCTTCTCCCAGAGGGACTTGGCCGTGGCGTCGTCGGTCGCCGCGAGGGCGTCCGCCATGGTCTGGTTCAGCTCGTCGTTCTTGTAGGCGAACTCCGTGGACGGCTTGCCGTCGACGTAGTTGAAGAACGCGGTGCGGAGGAAGTTGTCCGGGCCGGCCCAGTCGCAGGTCCAGCCGATGAGCCACGCCGGGTACTTGCCGGCAAACTCGGCGTCGAGGTAGTCCGGGTTCCAGGTGGCGGTGTTCGGCTTGATGGTGAAGCCGACGGCCTCGAGGTCACGGCTGATCGCCTCGAAGATGCCCTTCGGATCGGGCATGTACGGGCGGGTGACGTCGGAGGGGTACCAGAACTCGAGGGTCAGGTCCGTCTCGCCGGACTCGGCGATGAGGGCCTTGGACTTGTCGGGATCGTACGTCGGGAGGCCGAGCGCCTTGTAGTACTGCGTGCCGGGCGGCATCCAGTTGTCGGCCGGAACGCCCTGGCCCGCGTAGAAGGCGTCGATGATCGCCTGCTTGTTCACCGCGTAGGCGATGGCCTCGCGGATCTTCGGGTTCTTGGTGAGCGTGTAGTTCTGGTTGATGCCGATGTGGAACAGGTTGCAGGACGCGCCGCGGTCGATGACCTGGAGCTCCGGGTCGGCGGCGATCGTCGCGATGTCGATCGGGGCGACGGTCTGGACGAGGTCGAGCTCACCGGTCGAGAGGCCATTGAGCCGCTGAGCCTCCTCGGCAACCGGCTTGAACACGATGTCGTCGACGTGGCCGGCCTTCGCGGCATTCCAGTAGTCCGCGTTCTTCACGATGCGGACGCTGTCGCCGATCTTCCAGGAGTCGAACGTGTACGGGCCCGTCCCGACCATGGAGCCGGCGCCGCCCTGGGCATAGGCGATCTGGGTGACGTCGACGACCGAGTTGTCGGCACCGCCGGCCTTGAGGGCCGTCGGGCTGCTGATCGTGAACGGGGTCAGGGTCTGGCTGAGCAGGAAGCTCGAGACCGGACTCTTGAGCGTGATCGTGAAGGTGGCGGGATCCGGTGCGGCGGTCGACGCGATGTTCGAGCCGTCTCCGTAGCCGCCGAAGACGGCGCCCGCGTAGTAACTGTAGTCCTGAAGCTCCTTCGGGAACGCCAGCCAGCGGTCGTAGTTGAACTTGACTGCGGCGGCGTCCACGTCCGTGCCGTCGTGGAACTTCACGCCGGACCGGACCTTGAACGTGTAGGTCAGGCCGTCGGTGGACAGCTCCCAGCTCTCGGCGAGCGTGGGCTCGAGCTCACCGGTCGTGCCGGGCTTGAGCGAGACGAGGCCCTCCATGACGTTCTGCATCACGTAGGACGTGTTGCTGTCGTCGATGAGCGCCGGGTCGGTGCGCTTGATGTCGCCGGGGATGGCGACGACGAGCGTGCCGCCCTCCTTGATGCCGGTGCTCGGGGCCTCGCTCGCGGGGGCCGCGCTGGCCGGTGCCTCCTGTGAGGCCGGGGCCTGGGTGGCCGGGGCCACGGACGCCGGGGCCGGCGTTGCCGACGACCCACCGCACGCGGCGACCACGATGGCCGCCGTCGCGAAAAGCGCCCCGAATCGAATACGGGACATGCGTACTCCTCCTCCAGCCGGGTCTAACGATCTCGACCGTCAGGCGGGCGGCCCGGCGCCGCGAACCCGCCATGTGCGGGTGCATGATACCCACCCTACGGACAAGCGCCACGCGAGGTTCGCATTGCCGAACGGTGTCGGTTGGGCAACCGCCCGGCTGGGGCCTGCGGTGTAGGCTGTCGGCACGGGCCGGCGCGCGGGCGCGCACCGGGCCGGAGG
>JANNHX010000513.1:0-8619 GCA_031404615.1 Chloroflexota bacterium | reverse complement strand
GATCGGCGGCCGATTCCTGTCGGGGTTTGTCTACGGTGTTGCGGGCTTCCTACTGGGCGGGTAAGGCGCGTCAGGTCCGGACGCATCTCACGGCATGCGTGAGCGATGACGAGCGCCGGATGCTGGCCGCCTGGCTGACGCCCCCCGAGCTCGCCCTCTTCGACGCCCAGCACGTGGCCGACCGCCGTCACGGCCTGGATGTCGCCGCGTATCTCCGGCGCGCCGGTGTGCGCGACCGCGACGTGCTTGCCGCCGGCGTCCTCCACGACTGCGCCAAGGGCGACACCGGGGTCGGGCCGCGGATCGCCTGGTCGCTGGGCGAGAGGCTGGGCACGTGGGTGCTGGGTCCCTCGCGCGTCGTGCCTGGCTGGGGTGCCGCCCTTGATCGCCTGGCGGTCCACGCGGAGGCATCCGCGGACCTCGCCGCAGCCGCCGGGCTGCCGCCGCACGCGGTGGCCCTGGTGCGGGACCAGGACGCGCCGCGGGACCCGGTCTTCGGGGCCGTGTTCCACGAAGCAGACGAGGCCTGTTGATGCCGGCCATCACGCCGCCCGCGATCGCCTTCGGGGAGGGCCGCCCGGAGGCCGCGACCCGCGTCACCCTGCCCGCGTTCGATGGGCCGCTCGCGCTCCTGCTCGCGCTCATCGAGGCGCGCCAGCTCGACGTGCTCACGGTCCCGCTCGGCGCGCTCGCCGACGCGTACCTGGACGCCCTCGCGGGCCTCGACGACGACCGCATGGGCAACGTGTCGGCGTTCATCGCCGTCGCGAGCCAGTTGATCCTGATCAAGTCGCGGGCCATGCTGCCGCGGCACAAGGTCGAGGGCGCCGTCGCGCTCGCCGAGGAAGGGCCGGACCCGGAGGCGGAGCTGCGCGCCCGCCTCGTCCTGTACCGCGCCTTCCGCGACGCCGGCGCCAGGCTCCTCGCGGAGGCCCAGGTGCGACGCGGCCTGTGGCACCGCGAGCCCAGCGCGGCGCGTACCGCCGGGGTCGCCGGGGCCCGACCGCCAGCTGCCGAGCCGCTGCCGGTGTCGCTGCTGGTCCGGGCGCTCGAGAGCCTCGTCACCATCGTCCCACCGCCCCCGCCGCCGCCCGAGACCATCCGCCGCACCGTCACCCTGACCCAGCGAGCGATGCTGATCCGCCGGGCCCTCGCCGGGGCGGACGTCATCGTGCTCCAGGACCTGCTGCGGGGCCTCAAGGATCGCGTCGTCGTCGCGGTCACGTTCCTCGCGATGCTGGAGCTGATGAAGCGACGCGAGATCGTCGTCGTGCAGGACGAGCCGTGGGGACCGATCATGGTCCGACGCACCACCGCCGAGGAGCGCGCCGCCGCGGGCGTCACGACGGCCATCGACGAGGAGGCACCGCTGGACGAGTCGCTGGAGTCCTTCGCATGACCGACCAGGAGCTCGCAGCCGCTGAGGTCGATCCGGACGCCCCGCCGCCGGTCATCGGGGAGCTGACGGAGACCCAGCTCGAGGCCCTCCTGTTCATCGCGGAGAAGCCGCTCTCGCGCCCCGAGATCGCACGGCTCGCCGGGGTGGACCGGGAGACCGTCGACGAGCGCCTGGGCGACCTCGAGGTCACCCTCTCGGAGCGCGGGATCCGCCTCGTCCTCTCCGGCGACCGCGTCGAGCTCAGCACGGCCCCGGAGGCCGGCGTCCTCATCGCCCGGTACGTTGGCGCGGATGCGGTGCGCCTCTCCCCGGCGGCCCTCGAGACCCTCGCGATCGTCGCCTACCGGCAGCCCGTCACCAAGTCCGGCATCGAGCGGATCCGCGGCGTGGACAGCGACTACACCGTGCGCGCGCTCCTCCACCGCCGGCTCGTCGCCGAACAGGGTCGCTCGGAGGCACCGGGCCGCCCCATCCTGTACGGCACGGGCTTCGAGTTCCTCGAGCGTTTCGGGATCACGAGCCTCGAGGATCTGCCCGCCCTGGACCTCGACGTCGCCGCGCGGCTCGTGGACGGCGCGGGCGACGCCGCCACCGCGGCCACGGAGGCCGCCCCGGCCGTTGTTGGGACCGTGACGGCGGCGCCCGACGCGCCCGCCACCGGCGAAGAGGACTGACCGCATGCCGGCCGAACGCATCTCGAAGGTGCTGGCCGCGGCCGGCGTGGCGTCGCGGCGGGCCGCGGACGAGCTGGTCGGGTACGGACGCGTGTCGGTCGACGGCCGCCCGGCGGTCCTCGGCGAGAAGGTGGACCCGGAGACCCAGCGGATCGAGGTCGACGGCCGGGCGATCGGCGCCATCCCCGAGCACCGCCTCTACATCGCACTCCACAAGCCGGCGGGCGTCGCGTCGACCGTGAAGGACCGCCACGCGGCGACGACCGTCGTCGACCTCGTCCCGCGCGAGCTCGCCCGCGGCGCGCGCCTGTACCCGGTCGGGCGCCTGGACCAGGACTCCGAGGGCCTGATCCTCCTGACCAACGACGGCGACTGGGCGGAGCACGTCCTCCACCCGCGCTATGGCGTGGAGCGCGAGTATGCGGTCGCGATCTCCCGCCCGCTCACCCGCGACCAGGCCCAGTGGCTGGAGGGCGGCGTGGAGCTGGCGGAGGGCGTGGCGACCGTCTCGCTCCTGCGTGGCCAGACGCACACCGAGGACCGCCGGCTCGCGGATATCCTGGAGCCGCCTCCCGACCCGCGCCTGACGTGGGTCCGCGTGACCATCCACCAGGGCTGGAAGCGCCAGCTCCGGCGGATGTTCGGCGAGGTTGGGGCGCCCGTCCGCCGGCTCGTGCGCGTCCGGATCGGGACCCTGCGCCTCGATGCGATGACGACGGGTGACGTCCGGCCGCTGACGATCGCCGAGGTTCGCCGCCTGGCGCAGACGGGGAAGGGCTGAGCGGGGCTATCCTCGGGGCATGTCCTCTACGCCCGTCCGCCGCATCACCGTCGCCCTCGACGGCCCCGCGTCCTCGGGCAAGAGCTCCGTGGGGGCCGCCGCGGCCGCGCGCCTGGGGCTCCGCTTCGTGGACACGGGCCTCCTCTACCGCGCGATGACGGCGCTGGCACTGCGCGCCGGCGTTGCGCTCGATGACGCCGCAGCGCTCGTCCCGCTCGCCCGGCGCGTGAGCCTGGGCGACGACGGGACCGGGAGGCTCAACCGCGTGCTTCTCGACGGAGCGGACGCGACGGACGCGGGCCACAACGACGCGGTGGACGGCGGCGTCTCCTCGGTCGCACGCGTCCCCGAGGTCCGGGCGGCGCTCCTCGGGCGCCAGCGCGCCATCGCCGCCTCGGGCGGGATCATCGTTGTCGGGCGGGACATCGGGACCGTGGTCCTGCCGGACGCCCCCCTCAAGATCTTCCTCGACGCCTCCGTGGAGACGCGAGCCGCCCGCCGCATCGCCGAGCGCGGCCTGGATCCTGCCGGAACCGAGGCGCAGCTGGTCCGTGACCAGCTGCGGGCACGGGACGAGCAGGACAGCAACCGCGCGGTCGCGCCGCTGCGCCCGGCCGAGGACGCGGTCCACCTGGGCAATGACGGCACCTTCGACGAGGCGGTGGCCAGCGTGGTCGCGGCGATCAGCGCGGCGGAGCAGGGGAGGGCAGCATGACCGAGGAGGTCGCCGAGAAGCGCAACCGGGTCCTTGAGCAGGCCTACAAGCTCGACAACGGGCAGACGACGGTCGTGCGGATGATCGCGCTCCTGGCCCGCATCTTCGCCCGAACCTTCGCGACCATCGAGGTCCAGGGCCTGGAGAACGTGCCCCGGACGGGGTCCGTGATCCTGGCGGCCAACCACATCTCCAACCTCGACCCGGTCGTCGCCGGGGCCTGGATCACCATCGCGCTGCGCCGCCGTCGCGTCCACTGGCTGGGCAAGCGCGAGCTGTTCGACTGGCCCGTCATCGGTTGGGCGTCAGCACACGGCGGCGTGCATCCCGTGAACCGCGGCAACGCCGACGTCGAATCGTTCCGCCTGGCGGCGAAGATCCTCGAGTCGGGCTACGTGCTGTTCGTGTTCCCGGAGGGCACCCGCAGCCCTACGGGCGAGCTGCAGGAGGCCAAGGACGGCACGGCGATGCTCGCCATGCGGACCGGCGCCCGGATCGTGCCCATCGGCATCAACGGCTCGGATGCCGTCTGGAGGAAGGGGCAGAAGCTGCCCTCGCCGTTCCCGCGGCGCACCGTCACCGTGCGCATCGGCGAGTCCTTTGCGATCGACGACGTGGTGCCGCCGGGCACGGACCGCCGGGCCGCGAAGGGCATCGCGACCACCGCGCTGATGCACCGGATCGCGGCCCTCCTCGAGCCGCGCCACCGCGGCGTCTACGCCGATTCCATCCTGACGGAGCCCTCGACCGAACCCTGATCACGATCACGCCATGCGGCGTGATCGCCTGACGTGTGCGAACATCGGACGGCAATGGGTATGGTCCAGGAAGTTCGAATCGCCAACCGCACCGGGTTCTGCTACGGCGTGCGCGAAGCCATCGACAAGGCCAAGGAGTCGGCAGTCGGCGGCAAGACCACGAGCACGCTCGGCCAGGTGGTGCACAACGAGGGCGTGATCCGTGATCTCGCCGAGTTCGGCGTGCGGAGCGTGGACACGCTCGACGACGTCGATCACGGCGCCGCGGTCGTCATCCGCGCGCACGGCGTCAAGCCCGAGGTCTTCGAGCGCGCCGAGGCCCGCGGCCTGGATGTCATCGACGGCACGTGCAGCTGGGTCATCCAGGAGCAGCGCCAGCTCAAGGCACTGGTGGGCGAGGGCTACACCATCGTCCTGCTCGGGACGCCCAGGCACCCCGAGGTCGTCGGCCTGCTCGGGTTCGCCCCCGACGCGATCGTGGTCGACGAGGAGGAGGACTGGGGGGCGATCCCGCGGCGGAAGCGGATGGCCCTCATCACCCAGTCGACGCAGCCGCCCTGGAAGTTCGAGAAGCTCGCCGCCTTCATGGTGAGCCGCGCGCACGAGCTCAAGATCGTGAACACCGTCTGCCCGGTCACCATCCGCCGGCAGGAGGACACGATGGAGACCGCCCGCGTGGTGGATCTGATGGTTGTCGTGGGCGGTCGGCACTCGGCCAACACCAAGGAGCTCACGCGGCTGTGCCAGATCGCGGGGACGCCCGCGCTCCAGATCGAGAACGCGCGTGACCTCGTCGATCCCGTGCCGTTCGAGCGCGTCCGCGTCGTCGGCGTGACGGGTGGGACGTCGACGCCGGTCGAGGACCTCCGCGAGGTCGCCGAGCGGATCTTCGCCATCGCCGGGGCCCCCGAGATGCGGGAGCGCGCCGCCGCGCTGGCCGCCGCCGCGCTGGCCGCCGCCGCCACGCCCGCCGGGCGCACCACGTCATTGCCGCGCACCACCGCCCCCGCCTCGGCCGGCGCGGCGCGCTGACCGTGGTCAAGACGCGCGGGCTGCCGGTCGTCGCCTTCGTCGGGCGACCGAACGTCGGGAAGAGCACCCTCTTCAACCGCGTCGTCGGTGACGCACGCGCCGCCATCGTCGAGGACCGGGCCCGGACGACCCGTGACCGGATGTACGGCGACGCCGAGTGGAACGGTCGGCGGTTCGTCGTCGTCGACACCGGCGGCCTCGAGGTCGCGCCCGGCGACGCCATCGAGGAGCAGGTCCAGGTCCAGGCGCGGCTCGCGATCAGCGAGGCGGACGTCATCGTGTTCCTCGTGGATGCCGAGACGGGCACGACGCCCGCCGACCAGGACGCCGCGCAGCTCCTGCGCAAGACCACGAAGCCCGTCCTCGTCGCCGCCAACAAGGCGGACAACCAGAAGCGCGAGCAGAACGCGGTCGAGTTCTATGCGTTCGGCTGGGAGGACACGTTCGCGATCTCCGCCAACCACGGGCGCGGCGTCGCGGACCTGCTCGACGCGGTCGTCTGGGCCCTGCCGCCCGAGAGCGACGCCGAGAAGGCCCGCAAGGTGCGCGAGGACGAGGCCGAGGCCTGGGCCAAGGAGATGGCCCGCGCACGGCCGGCCCCGTACGTGGTGGGCGCGCCCGAGAACGACGATGACGACGAGGCCGACGACGATGTGCTTGACGGCGACGACAGCGGTGCCGGCGAGCACGGTGACTTTGAGGGGCCGGAGGCCGGCTCCGTCGAGGACATCTCGGCCCGCTGGGACGCTGCGATGGCCGCTGACGACGACGAGCCGCCCGCGATCGCCTTCGTCGGCCGGCCGAACGTGGGCAAGTCCTCGCTGCTGAACTCGCTCCTGGGCGAGGAGCGCAGCATCGTGTCCAGCATCCCGGGCACGACTCGCGACGCCATCGACACCTCCATCGAGTGGGGCCGGTCCGAGATCGTCCTCATCGACACCGCCGGCATCCGGCGGCGCGGCAAGGTGGCCAGCGGCCCGGCCGCCGAGAAGTACTCCACGATGCGCGCCCTCAAGGCCATCTCCCGCTCGGACGTCGCGGTGCTGGTCCTCGACGCGGCCGACGGCCTCACGGCGCAGGACGCGCACGTCGCGGGCTACGTGATCGAGGAGGGCAAGGGCCTGATCATCGCGGTCAACAAGTGGGACATCATCGAGGACAAGACGCACAAGTCCTTCGACGACCTGGTCATCACGCTGCGCCGCGAGCTCAAGTTCATCGACTACGCGCCCATCGTGTCCATCAGCGCCAAGACCGGCCAGCGCGTTGCCAAGATCCTGGAGCTCGCCGTCGATGTCTGGGGCGAGCGCCGCAAGCGCGTCGGCACGGGCGAGCTCAACCGCCTGGTGGCCATGGCCGTGGAGCGGACGCCGCCCGCAGTGGTCCACGGGCGCCGAGCGAAGATCCGGTACGTGACCCAGGCTGGTGTGGCGCCGCCGACCTTCGTGTTCTTCGTCACGGATCCGGCGTCGATCCACTTCTCCTACCGGCGGTACCTCGAGAACCGGCTGCGCGAGACGTACGGGTTCGACGGGACGCCGATCCGGCTGATCTTCCGCGAGCAGACGCGCGAGAAGCGCGAGCGCAAGGGCCGCACCCGGCACAACCGGCCGCCGACCCGGGCCTGAGCGGGCTCTCGCGGCGGCGGGGCGCGCCCCGGGTCCGTGGCGGGTCCGTGGCACGGCTGGGAGCCAGGACGCCGCCACACGTGCAGAGCTCGATGCAGGATCGGCCGATTCTGCGATGAGCCCTGCACCAACACCCCCGCCCTGGCACCGAGCTGAGCCACGAGCCCCGGGCCTGGCTCGTCCCTGTGACTCACGCCGTCCAGCGAGACCGCCCGAACCGCGACGGGTGGTAGACTCGTCGCCCTCGGGGCGTGGCGCAGCCTGGTAGCGCACCTGAATGGGGTTACGCCAAGACCTGCAAGCGCATCAACGATTGCGTTGATCACCGTCGGTGCGGCGCCGATTGTGCCTGCTTCGCCGATGCCCTTTACGCCGAGTTGATTAGTTGGCGATGGCGTGACCGTGTGATCGGTCGTTATTGGTGGCACATCGCTGGCAGCCGGAACAAGATATTCGGCCAATGTTGTTGTTTTTAAGTTGCCATCCGAGTCATATACGGCTTCTTCAAACAATGCTTGAGCGAGTCCTTGGATTACTCCGCCATGCACTTGACCTTCGACGATCAGCGGATTGATCTGTACTCCGCAGTCATCGACAGCAACATACTTGAGCACTTTTACCGCACCAGTCTCTGTGTCGACCTCGACCACACACATATGCGTGCCAAATGGCCATGAGAAATTCGGTGGATCATACGAAACTTGTGCTTCTAGGTTCGGCTCGACACCATCCGGCAAATTGTGCGCGGTAAATGCCGCGAACGCAATCGCCGCGAGTGGCAGTGCGCGATCGGGCGAGCCCTTGACGCTGAAAGTTCCGTTCGCGAACTCCAAGTCTTCTGCCGCGCATTCAAGTTGATGGGCGGCAATTCGTTTTGCCTTGTCAATCACTTTGTCGCAGGCCAATGCAACTGCAACTCCGCCAACCGGCAAAGAACGCGAGCCGTAAGTGTCAAGTCCGAGTGGCGCGATAGCTGTATCGCTGTGCAACACATCGATATCGTCCGGTGAGATTCCGAGTTTTTCTGCGGCGATCATCGCCCAACTTGTTTCGTGTCCCTGCCCGTGTGGCGAAGTGCCAGTCACAACTTGAACTTTATTCGTTGGTAAAATTCGTACGGTCGCTGCTTCCCATCCACCTGCGCTGTAATTGAGCGATGCCAATACACGCGATGGCGCGAGTCCGCACATCTCAAAGTATGAAGTCATGCCAATTCCGAGACGCTTAGTTGCACCAGGAACATTCTGTTTTTCCTGTTGCGCGCGAATGCCTACGTAATCGGCAATTTTGGCTGCCTTCTCTGCGGCCAAAAGATGATCGCCAGAGTCGTATGTCAGTCCGCTGAACGCCGTATATGGAAACTGTTCCTTTTTTATGAAGTTGCGCTTACGTAATTCGAACGAGTCGATCTTCATTTGTCGGGCGAGCGCTTCGATCGCACGCTCAATGGCGTATGTCGCCTCTGGGCGACCCGCGCCGCGATATGCATCGGTCGGTGTCAGTGTTGTGAACACCCCCGTGCAACTGAAGTCATACGCCTGCGGAATGTCATATACACCTGCATATAAGAACGCACCAAGGATTGGCACGCCAGGAGTAACGAGTTGTAAGTATGCGCCCATGTCGCCGATA
>JANNHX010000512.1:0-4935 GCA_031404615.1 Chloroflexota bacterium | reverse complement strand
CAAGCATGCCGAGGGTGAGGAGGTCGAGGCGTGATCCAGGCCTCTACCCGGCTCCGCGTCGCCGATAACACCGGCGCCCGGACGATCGAGTGCATCCGGGTCATGGGGCGCTCGCGCAAGACCGTCGCCGGCATCGGTGACGTGATCATCGCGAGCGTCAAGACCGCGATCCCGAATGCCCCGGTCAAGAAGGGCGACGTCGTGCGCGCGGTCATCGTCCGCACGAGCAAGGAGATCGGCCGGCCCGACGGGTCGTACATCCGGTTCGACGAGAACGCGGCCGTCCTCATCAACAACCAGGGCAACCCGCGCGGCACCCGCATCTTCGGGCCCGTCGCGCGCGAGCTCCGAGATCGCAGCTACATGAAGATCGTGTCCCTCGCCCCGGAGGTGCTGTGATGCCCGCCAGGACGATCGAGCACCAGACCAAGGTTCCCGAGATCCGCAAGGGCGACACCGTCGTCGTGCTCGCCGGCAAGGACGCCGGCAAGCGCGGCAAGGTGGAAGAGGTGATCCGCCGTGATCCCTCTCCCTCTCCGGTGCGCTCCGGCTACCGCCGGGTGTCGCTCAAGGGCGGCGTCTACGTGGTCGTCGAGGGTCTCAACATCGCTCGCAAGCACCTCAAGCCGCGCCAGCGTTCGCAGGGCGGGCCGGGATCCATGCCGACGGTTGATCCGGGCGGCATCCTGGAGCACGCCATGCCGATGCCGGTCGCCCGGGTGATGATCGTGTGCAGCCATTGTGACCGCCCCACCCGGGTCGGCCATCGGGTGCTGGACAACGGCACCCGGGTGCGCGTCTGCCTCCACTGCGGCGAGCCCCTGGAGGTGAAGTCGTGAGTGGCCAGCTGAAGGAGCGGTACTCGGCCGAGGTCGTGGCCGCCATGACGAAGCAGTTCGAGTACACGAACCCCATGCAGGTTCCGCGGCTCGAGAAGATCGTCGTCAACATCGGCCTGGGCGAGGCCCTAACGAACGCGAAGGCCGTGGACGCGGCGGTCGGCGACATCGGGCTCATCACGGGCCAGAAGCCGATCGTCACCCGCGCCAAGCGTTCCATCGCCCAGTTTCGCGTCCGGACCGGCAACCCGATCGGCGTGAAGGTCACCCTTCGCGGCGAGAAGATGTGGGACTTCCTCGAGCGCCTCACGCGGCTTGCGCTCCCGCGCATCCGCGACTTCCGGGGCGTTCCGGGCAAGTCCTTCGACGGCCGTGGGAACTACTCCCTGGGCCTCCGGGAGCAGCTCGCCTTCCCGGAGATCGACTATGACAAGGTGGACCGTCTCCGCGGGCTGGAGATCAGCATCGTGACGACGGCGAAGACCGACGAGGAGAGCAAGAAGCTTCTTGAACTCCTCGGCATGCCCTTCGCCGGCTAGGGCGCGGGGAGGAGTCAGATGGCCAAGAAGTCCATGATCGCGAAGGCGAAGCGCGAGCCCAAGCACCCGGTTCAGGGGTATCACCGCTGCACCGTGTGCGGACGACCGCGCGCGTACATGCGCCGCTTCGCGCTCTGCCGCATCTGCTTCCGCGAGCGCGCGCTCGTCGGCGAGCTGCCCGGCGTCACGAAGTCGAGCTGGTAAGAAGATGAACGTCTCCGACCCGATCGCGGACATGCTTACGCGTGTCCGCAACGCGTCCCGGGCGCGCCACATGGAGGTTGTCGTCCCCGCCTCGCGCACCAAGCGCGAGATCGCGCGAATCCTCAAGGAGGAAGGCTTCATCGCCGACGTCCGCGAGGAGCGCGAGGGACCGACCGATCTCCTGCGCCTCCAACTCAAGTACGTCGACGGCAAGGTGCCGGTCGTCTCGGGCCTCAAGCGGATCAGCAAGCCGGGCCTGCGCGTCTACGCGCAGAAGACGGACATCCCGCGTGTGCTCGGCGGCCTCGGCATCGTGATCGTCAGCACGTCCAAGGGGATCATGACCGGCAGCCAGGCCAAGCAGGCCCAGCTGGGTGGCGAGATCCTCGCCTACGTCTGGTAGGCGAACGATGTCTCGTATCGGTCGTCTCCCCATCACCGTTCCGGCGGGCGTGGACATCACGCTCGACGGCCGTGTCATGACCGTGAAGGGCCCCAAGGGCACCCTGATCCGTCAGCTTCCGCCGCGCATGCAGTTCGAGCGCGAGGGCGATGTCCTCACGGTCGTCCGGCCGACGGAGACCAAGATGGACAAGTCGCTCCATGGTCTGACGCGCACCCTCGTCAACAACATGGTCGTCGGCGTGACCATGGGCTACCGCAAGGGGCTCGAGATCGTCGGCGTCGGCTACCGTGCGCAGAAGGCGGGCGAGAAGCTCGTCCTCGCGCTCGGCTACAGCCACCCGATCGAGATCGACCCGCCCGAGGGCATCCGCTTCGAGCTGGAGACCCCGCTCAAGGTGGCGGTCGTCGGCATCGACAAGGAGCTCGTCGGCCAGGTGGCCGCGAAGGTCCGCGCGACCTGCAAGCCCGAGCCGTACAAGGGCAAGGGCGTCCGGTATGCCGGCGAGAAGGTCCGCCGCAAGGCAGGCAAGGCCGGCAAGATCGGCGGGAAGAAGTAGCCCATGAAGAAGATCGTCGCCAGCCGGTCGTCCTCGCGCATCAAGCGCCACGAGCGGCTTCGCCTCAGGCTCTCCGGCACCGACGCGCGCCCGCGCCTCGCCATCTTCCGGAGCCTGAGCCACATCTACGCCCAGGTCATCGACGACACCAGCGGCAGCACCCTTGCGGCCGCGTCCTCGCTCGAGTCGGGCCTCCGCGGCGCCGAGGGCACGAAGGTGGACGACGCCAAGCGCGTCGGCCAGCTCGTGGCCGAGCGCGCCAAGGCGGCCGGGGTGGAGAAGGTGGTCTTCGACCGGGCGGGCTTCAAGTACCACGGGCGGGTTCGCTCGCTCGCCGAGGCGGCTCGCGAAGCCGGCCTCGACTTCTAGGAGACGCCTGTGGCCCGCATCGACCCCAACAAGCTCGCGCTCGAGGAGCGCGTGGTCCAGATCAACCGCGTCGCCAAGGTGCACAAGGGCGGCCGGCGCTTCTCGTTCTCGGCGGTCATCGTCGTGGGCGACGGCAACGGTCACGTCGGCGTCGGCCTCGGCAAGGCGGGTGACGTCCCCGAGTCCATCCGCAAGGGTGTCGAGGACGCGAAGAAGCACATCGTCAAGATCCCGATGATCGGGACGACGATCCCGCACGAGGTCCGCGAGGAGTATTGCGCCGCGCGCGTGCTGCTCAAGCCGGCCTCCAAGGGAACCGGTGTCATCGCCGGCGGCGCGGTCCGCGCCGTCGTCGAGGCCGCTGGGATCCGCGACATCCTCGCCAAGGTCCACGGCTCCACCAACCCGGTGAACGTGACCCGCGCGACCCTCAATGCGCTCACCAGCCTCCGCACCGTTGAGGAGCTCGAGCGGCAGCGTGGCGTCAAGCTCCGCCTCGTCGTCCCCGGCCAGCCGGCCGCGGCGATCGGCGCGGGCAGGGGGGTCGTCGATGCCCGGTAAGCTGCGCGTCACCCAGACCAGGAGCACGATCTCCCACATCGCCCGCAACCGGGCGACCATCCGCGCCCTGGGCCTCCACGGCATCGGCAGCTCGTCGATCCTGCCGGACAATCCCGCCGTCCGCGGGATGTGCCGCCAGGTCATTTTCATGGTGACCGTCGAGGAGCTCCCCGAGGGCGCGGACGCGACGACCCCGGAGAAGAGCTGATGAAGATCCACGACCTGCACCCTGCCGAGGGCTCGACCCAGAAGCGGACCCGTGTCGGCCGCGGCATCGCCGCCGGCAAGGGCAAGACGGCCGGCCGCGGCACGAAGGGCCAGCGCTCGCGCGCCGGCGCTTCGATCCCGGCCTGGTTCGAGGGTGGCCAGACCCCCCTCCACATCCGGATCCCGAAGCTGCGCGGCTTCCGCAACTTCAATGACGTCGAGTACGAGGTCGTGAACGTCGGCGCCATCAGCGCCGCGATCGAGGCCGGCAAGCTCGTCGCCGAGAAGGGGGCCCCCGTCACAGTCAACGCCGACACCCTCAAGGATGCCGGCCTGGTCCGTCGCGACCGGTTCCCGCTCAAGGTCCTCGGCCACGGCGAGGTCAGCGCCCCGCTGTTCGTGCTCGCCGACGCGTTCACCAAGAGCGCCCGCGAGAAGATCGAGGCGGCCGGTGGCACGGCCCAGATCATCGAGATCCCGAGCGAGCCCACGGCGGCGCTCGGCGTGGAGCCGGCCGACGCGGCCACCCCCGTCGAGGCCTCCGAGGCCCCGGCCGACAACGGCTAGCCACCGTGTTCGAGGCCCTCCTCAACGCGTTCCGAGCGCCGGACCTCCGGCGCCGGATCCTCTTTGTCGCGGGGATCCTGCTCGTCTTCCGGTTCCTGGCGCACGTCCCGGTGCCGGGCGTCGATCGCACGCAGCTGGCGAGCTTCCTCGAGTCGAGCCCGATCTTCGGCCTGCTCGACCTGTTCTCGGGCGGCGGACTGGCGGCGTTCTCGGTCGTAGCGCTGGGGATGAACCCGTATATCAACGCCTCGATCATCATGCAGCTCATGTCGGGCGTCGTGCCCAGCCTCCAGGCGCTCAGCCGGGAAGGCGAGTTCGGACGCAACAAGATCACCCAGTACACCCGCTACCTGACCGTGCCCCTCGCCGTCCTCCAGGCGTACGGCTTCCTGGCGTTGCTCAACTCGCAGAACGTCCTGACCGGTGGGTTCGACTTGGCCAGCTTCGAGACCCTGACCCAGATCGCCACCCTGACCGCAGGCGCCATCGCATTGATGTGGATCGGCGAGCTGATCACCGAGCGCGGGATCGGCAATGGCATCAGCTTCATCATCTTCGCCGGCATCGTCAGCCAGGCCCCGGGGGCCGTCCAGGCGTTCATCGTCAGCCCGAACATCGCGACGTTCGTCGCGTTCGCGGTCGTCGCAGTCGCGGCGGTGGGCGTGATCATCTACATCCAGGAAGGCC
>JANNHX010000511.1:0-1954 GCA_031404615.1 Chloroflexota bacterium | reverse complement strand
CGCATGAGGGACGGGTACTGCGAGGCTCAAGCCCCGATGCGGACGTTGAGTTGGAGCCCGAGGGCGACTCCTGCGGGGGTCCAGCGCAGGACCAGCTTCGCTCGAATCACCACAGAACAGGAGCAGACCATGAGAGCGAGTGTTCAGTCCGACAGCTCAGCGGACGGACGACTACCGAGCGTCGCGGACCGCCCGCCGGCCGCTCGCCGCTGGCTTGGGGCAGCGATCCACTCGCCGGCGGTCCGGACCGACGATGATCCCGGTCCCACACGACTCCACGTCCGGGGCTCGATCAGTCGTGGGCCCGGCGGGAGATGGATGGACTGGGAAGGGCACCAGTCGTTCGAGACCGACGGGCTCGGCTTTCGCTGGCAAGCCAGGCTGCGGCTGTCGCGGCTGGCATGGATCGACGCCGAGGACCGGCTCGATGCCGAGGGAGGCTACGGTGGCGCGCGCCTGCTTGGCGTCACCCCGGTCGGGTCCGCGCGGTGCCCGACGTGACGCGGTCGCAGCACGTCCGCAATCTCGCGGAGCTCGGCCGACGATGCTCAGGCTGGCCGGTCCCGGTCGATGCCGATCGCCGGCGGCCTGGTCTGGGCCGCGGTTGCCCTGGCAGGGCTGATCCTTCCCGAGCGGCCGGCCACCCTGTTTCTGTTGTTCGCCACAGGAGCCATCTTCCCTGTCGCCCTCGTGGTGGCGCGAGCATTGAACGAGCGACCGCTGGGCAATTCCAATCCGTTGGCGAAGCTGATGGGCCTCAGCACGCTGATGGTCAACCTGCTGTGGGTCGTCCATGTAACGGCGGCACTCGAGATGCCAGCCCTCGTCCCACTGACCATTGGTATCAGCCTCGGCCTGCACTGGGCCGTCTTCTCCTGGGTCATCGGGCACCATGTCGGCCTCGTCCACGCGATCGCGCGCACGGTGATGGTCGGGGCCGCGTGGTGGCTGGTCCCAGATGGCAGGATCGCCGCGGTAGGCGTCGCGGTGGTCATCGCCTACCTCTACTCGATCGTCACATTGGCGGCCCGAACTCCCAATCGGGTGGATCTGACCACCGGCCCGCGGTGACGTGAGCTGGTCACTGCCGTCCTGGGTGACGGTCTGCGCGGTGGAGCCAAGCCGTTGGCGGTCATCTAGCCGTCGAGCGCGGCCACCGCGAACAGGACGGCGAACTCCTTGCACCAGATGACGACGCTGCGCGCGGTGCCCACGTCGGTGCCGGCGGGAATAGGTGTGTTGAAGCTCCCGTCGGTCGCCCGCAGGCGTCCCAGTTCGACTGCACCCTTGGCGTAGCCGTCCGAATCCGGCGACAGGTAGACGAAGAGGTCGGGACCGTTCCGCACGGAGAAGTCGTCGAACCGGAGGGTGTGGCTGCCGTCGGGTGCCTCGGTCAGCGTCGCTCGCCCGCTCCCGAAGTGGAAGTCGTCGGCCCCGACGAACGTGCCGGAGCGGACAAGGGGTGCGGCCGTCGGCGTGGGAGCGGGCGTCGGGGGCGGCACGGGCGCCGGCGCGCTCGTCGTCGGTGAGGCCGTGACCGGCTCGTCCACGCTCGCGACGGGGGTGGCGCTGACGGCTGCCGGCGGTGGCTCCTGGAGCTCGGTGCGGATGAGGAGCGGCGAGCCGAGATACCAGGCGGGCGCCAGGACGACGAGAACGGACGCGACGATCGCGCCCGTCCGGCCCGGGTGGCGCCGGGCGGCACTGAGCCAGCCCCGCCGGGCCGCGAGGACGACGAGACCGACCGCCGCCGCGACGGCGAGCGCAGCGATGGCGAAGCGCCACGGGTAGATGGAGGTCGCGGCGAACCGTTCGAGGTCTCCGAGAAGGGGCATTGGATGGCTCCGGGTGCGGGATCAGCTCGCCGGACGATGGCACGGCCGGATGACGGCCGGATGACGGCCGGATGAGGGGAGTCAGGCGGGAAGCCGGAACCAGAACGTGGTCCAGCGGC
>JANNHX010000510.1:0-2076 GCA_031404615.1 Chloroflexota bacterium | reverse complement strand
TCCAGCGTGAGGTGCGCCGGCCGGCGATGCGCCAGCCTAAGGACATGCACGCTGAGATGCACTGAAGGGGTGACAGCAAACCTCCTCCGTCCCGGGGCCGGGGCCGGGGCCGGGGCCGGGACGGGGCCGGGGCCGGGGCGGGGACCGGGGCCGGGGCCGGGACGGGGACCGGGGCCGGGACGGGGACCGGAGCCGGGACGGAAGTCGGTGACCGCGACGCGGCGGTTGATCAGCCCAGCAGCGCGCGGGCATGGGTGAGCAGGTCGTGGGCGATGGCGGTGAGCAGCGCGACGCTCGTCGCCTTGGCGATGCCGCGCACCAAGAGGTGGGTCAGGCCCATGCGGCGCATGTTGGCGTTGGTCAGCTCGCACAGACTCGCTCGTGCTCGATAGGCCTGCTGCCCGTCGGCGCTCGCCATGCGTGCCTTCCACGACTCGATCTCGGGTGGCGAGCCGCCGGTCGATCGCGTCCGCTCCGGTACCGGCATCAGCACCTGGATGCCGCGTCGCTCCAGGGCGGTGATCGCCTCGTGGCTGGCGTGGTTGGCATCGGCGAGCACCTGCACCGGCAGCTCGCCGGTGCGCCGCTCGATCTGCGCGACCATCGGAGCGAGCGCGCCCATGTCGCTGCCCACGTTGCTGACCGCGACGGCGACGATGGTGCGGGCTCCGCCCATCACGTCGCCGGCGGTGGCCATCTGCACGTTCATGCCGGGCCGGAAGCCGCCATCGGCCATCTTCATCACGCGCGCCTCGGGGTCGGTGCTCGACGCGCGCGCCGGCTTGCTGCCAGGGCGCCGCGCCTGGTTCATCTGCTCGACCGCAGCGAGGGCCGCCTCGATGCGACCCTGCCAGTCTCGCGCCCCGGCCTCTCGCGCAGCGCGATGCCGGCGCGTCAGCTCGGGATCGTCGGCCTGCGCCAGCACCGCCTTCAGATGCAGAGCCGCCTGCTCGCGGAGCTGCTCGAGCGACTGCTCGCGCCGGAACGAGGGCGCCGAGGCGTTGGCGCGCACCCGCATCCCGTCGACGGCGACGGTCTCGAGCGACAGCACGCCCTGCTGCATCAGCGTGGCCAGGACGTCTGTGAGCAGCCCGTCGAGCGCCTGCAGATGCTCGACGCGGAAGCTGGCGATCGTGGTGCGGCTCGGGCGCTGGTCGCCCACGATCCACTGGTAGCCCGCGTCCGAGCGCGTCAGGCGCTCGAGCTCGCGGGCGCTGCCGACGCCGCGCGAGATCGCGTAGGTCCACAGCGTCAGCAGCATCCGCGGCGAGGTCGTCGGCCGTCCCGAGCCGCCCTCCAAGGCGCACGCCTCGGTCAGGAACGCCCAGAGGTCCATGCGCGAGAGCACCGACCAGAGCACCCGCGCCGGGTGCTCCGGCGGCAGCGCGTCCTCGGGCAGCACGAAGCGGATCTCGGCCTGGTTGCGGATCGGATGGGTCACTCGGGGCGCCGGCATGTCGATCGGATCCGCGGCGCACGGTGGTCCTTGGGGAGAAACGACGGTCTGGATGCGCACGACAACCGCGCGTGCCCGAACCCAAGCACACCGCTCTGGAGCTGGTGATGGCGATCATCCCGCTCGCCCGCCAGCTCGTGGCCAAGGTCCGCGGCTCGGACCGACACCTGGCGGACCAGCTACGTCGCGCGGTGACGTCGATCGCCCTGAACCTGGCCGAGGCCGACGGCGCCCGCGACGGCAACCGGCGCGTCCGTCTCGAGACTGCGCACGGCTCGGCGAAGGAGGCGAAGGTGGCCCTGCGCCTCGCCGTCGCCTGGGGCTACGTCACGCAGACCGAGGTCGGCGAAGTGTTCGAGAACGTCGATCGCGTCGCCGCGATGACGTGGCGCCGCATGCAGACGCGCTGACCTCCGACACCGGTCCCGGTCCCGGTCCCGGCCCCGGTCCCGGTCCCGGCCCCCGCCCCGGCCCCGGCCCCGGCTCCCGCCCCGGCCCCGGGACTGGAGGTTGTTTGTCGGGCCTTGACTCCGACCCAGGCATCGATTGCGGTCTCAGCGCGCGACCACGACCAGGAACACCTCGCCCGCAGCCTCGGTGCCGCTCGAGACGAACGTGTC
>JANNHX010000509.1:0-4338 GCA_031404615.1 Chloroflexota bacterium | reverse complement strand
CGCCGTGAACGCGCCGACGGGCCCCGCGTCGTAGCGGAGGATCGCGGTGCTCACGTCCGGGACCGTCATCTGCGGGCGATCCGGGTGGTCGTGCCGGTCCGCGGTCGCCGCAACGACCGTCGCCTCGCCGAGGAGCCGGCGCGACAGGTCCACGAGATGGGTCGCCTGCTCGACCATCTGGCCGCCGCCCCGCCGCTCGTCCTGCCACCACGCGGGCCCCGGGAGGCTGTCATGCCAGTGCCCGGTCAGGAGCTTCACCGGGTTCACCGCGATGATGTCCTCAACCTCGTGGAGGGTATCCATCGCGCGCCAGTGGTACGCGACGCCGGCGATGACGCCCCTGGCCGCCACGGCCTCCGCGATTCGGACGGGCGTCTCGAGGTCCGCGGCGAGCGGCTTCTCGACGAAGAGGTGGACCCCGCGCTCGACCAGCGCGAGCTCGAGGGCGCCATGCTGGTCCGGCGGCACACAGAGCCACGCGGCGTCGGGGCGCTCGGCGTCCAGCATGCGCTCAAGATCGTGGTACGGGCGTCCGCCGAAGCGGGCTGCGTCGCCCTCCGCGGGACCCTCGCGCCGCCCCAGGATGCCGACGAGCTCCACGCCGGGCTCCCGGGCCAGGACCTCGAGGTGCCGCTGGGCGATGAAGCCGGGGCCGATGACCACCACGCGAAGGGGCTGTGCCACGCGAGTCCTCCTGTTCGAGGCGCAAGAGTAACGCCCGCGCCGGGTCGCCGGACCGAGCCCCGATCGGCTGAGGCTCAGGCCGGGCAGACGCCGCCGTTCGCGCGCAGTCGGAGGCGCCATGCTGCGGTCGCGACGAGCAGCGCCAGCGACACCGCCCCGATGACCGGCTGGATCGGCGCGTAGACGGACAGGGCGCCACTCGTCCCGAGAAGCACGAGGGCGACCTTGTTGCAGACCGGGCACCCGATCGCGAGGAACGCGCCCAGGCCGGCGAGGCTGCCCAGGGTGGTGGACCTGCGCTCCGCGACCGCGACCTCGCCGGGCCCGAGGGTGATCAGCGCGATGGGCGACGGCCTCGGCGGCACGGTGTAGGTGGCCATCACGATGCCCATCAGCGGTGCGGAGACGAGCCAGGTCCAGATGGCGAACGGCTCGGGCGGGATCTGCCGCGCAAAGACCGGGTTCGGGATGATGGCGGTCACGAGCCCGAAGGCGAGCAGTGACATCGCGGCCCAAAGCGCGGTCCAGGCGAGCAGCCGCCGGTCGGCGAGCGCGCGAAGCGGGCAAGAGGCGGGCACGCGAGCCTCAGCCGGCGGCCGGGACGGGGTCGCCGCCGAACGCTCTCAACCCCGAGACGGCCTTGGTCCCGGGCGCCCGGCGCTCGAGCCGGCGCTCGACGATCCCGTGGACGATGTCACAGGCCGCGGTGATGGCGGGCTCCGCGATGCGGTAGCGGACGGTGGTGCCGTCGCGGTGCCCCTCAACGAGGCCCGCCGAGCGCATGACCCCGAGGTGCTGGCTCGTGTTCGCGAGGGTCGCCCCGATGGAATCGGCGAGCTCGCCGACGGAGCGGTCACCGGACCGGAGCGCGTCCAGGAGCGCCAGCCGCTTGGGGTCGGTGAGAACCTTGCACAGCTCCGCGTGGAGCCGGTAGGACTCGAGGTCCGGGTCAGAAGCCTTCATCGCGCAAGCGTACGGCTTGTTGCGTACTTGCGCAAGTAGCGTTGCAATCGCGTGGCCGGGAACCGCGGACCACCCCGATTCGTCGTGATCGGGTGGCGATGGCGCCACACCCGATGCGATCCTTGCGTCTCCATGGGACGCCATCCCGAGAGGCACGCTTCGCGCCGCCCCTGGACGCGGCGATCCCTGGAGGGGGACGAGACCGGAATGCAGCCTGCCGAGATCAGTCGATGAACGGCGATCACGATCCGCGCGCGGACCTGCCGGTGCCCAACCGACGGCCGGCGGGCGGTGTCCGCGGTGGCGGCTACGTGCCCCGCGACGTCGTGGAGCCGTCGGTCGTGTACGAGCCCCCCCCGCCGCGGCGGTCGCACGGCGGCGACCCGGCCATGCGCAAGGACCTGGGTCTCGTCCTGTTCGTCGTCGGCGCGCTGGTCATCGGCCTGGTCACCTGGAACCTCGCCGGGGCCGTCACCAGCGCCGCCTTGAGCCCGACACCGACATCCCCCGTCGCCATCAGGACGGCCTCCCCGACTCCGTCGCCCGCATCGGGCAGTCCGTCGGCCTCGCCGTCCCCGTCCGATGAGCCTTCGGCGGAGCCGAGCCCCAGCGCGACGCCCAAGCTCGAGCGCAAGCCGGTCGACACGAAGATCGAGTCCAAGCCGGCCGCGGCGTTCGCGTCGGAGGCCAAGGACACCTGGTGCGCCGCCGCGGCCGTCCAGATCGCGCTCAACGTCAACGGCCCTGACGCGAAGATCGACACCAGCAAGGCGCGCCAGGCCCGGATCCACCAGCTCGAGGTGAAGCGCACGACGCGCAAGGACAGCCGCAACGGCGGCGTCGGCCCGCTCGGGATGGTCGCCACGCTCGAGGAGCTGGGCAAGGTGGACTACGAGCTGCGCATCTACGACACGCGTGCCGAGGCGCTGCAGGCGTCCGCCAAGGCGATTTCGGAGACCGGTCACGTGGTGATCCTGCTGGCCTGGCGCGGCGCCCATGCCTGGGTGATGACCGGCTACCGGGCGGACGCGGAACCTACCGTGTTCAAGAACGCGAAGGTCGCCGGCGCCTACGTCATCGACCCCTGGTACCCGCGGGTCTCGAGCATCTGGGGCCGGTCGGACAAGCCGGGCGTGTACCAGAACGCCGCCGAGATGAAGCGCAACTACAGGCCGTGGAAGCGGCCCGAAGGCAGGTATCCGGGGCGTGATGGCAACTACCTCGCCATCATCCCACTCAACTAGAGCCCGGATCCAGCGATCTCCGCTTGCATCTCGCGCGCCCATGCGGCCCATGCCTGCGTTGGCGCCTGTGCGCGTCGCTCACGCACCCTGCAGGTACGCTCGCTTCCGTGCTCGTCGCCGCCTTGGCCTGCGCGCACCTGGAGCGGCGATCTGCGGCGCTCCACCGGTGGATCCGGGCTATGGCTCGGCCGCCAGATCCACGATCCCGGACGCGATCAGCACGTTTGAGGCGGCGTCGCGGATCGTGAGCGTGTAGCTGCCGGGGTCGAGGCCGCACTCCGGTGCGTCAGACTCCGTGGCGGTGACCCGGAAGGTGCCGTCCACCTGCCGGTAGGGCTCGAGGGCCGCGCGGCTCGTGGTCGAGCTCGCCAGCACCTGGCCCACTGGTCCACCGGTCAGCCAATCCAGCCGCACGTCCGGCGCCTTCGCCGGGATCGCGGCCACCCACGTCCGCCCCGACCCGTCGCAGCGCCAGAGCGTGGGCTCGAAGGCAATGGTCGTGGGCCCGTCGCCGCCCCGGCCCAGGAGGAAGGCCACGAGCACCGCGCCGAGGATGATCCCATTGAGGGCCAGTGCGCGGGCGATCGGGAAGCCGCCCTTCCCGGCTGTCGCGGCGGTCTCGGCCGGCGATGCCCCGGCGGGCGCCGCCTCGTCGGCGACAGGGACCGGTCGCCGACACCCGCACCGGCCGCAGAAGTCGTCCTCGGCGACCCGGTCCGCATCGCAGCGCGGGCAGCGCCAAGAGGAGGCGAAGGAGCCGCCGATCGGTGTGGTCATGCCTTCATGATCGGGCGTCGGGGCAGTCCGCGCCCGTCGCCGGGGTCGGCTCCGTGGTCATGGACCGTGTCCGGACGGTATGCTCCGCCCGGCTGGTGTGCCACCCGGAGGGAGTGGGCACCGCCGATGGATCTGGGGTGTCGTCGGCGCCGCCGGGATCATCGCCCAGCTGCAGATGACCAAGCGCTGGGAGAAGGACATCGTCGTGGCGTACGCGGAGCGCCGCCCCGGCGCGTAACCCGCAGGCCTGACGCGCGGGGTCCCGTCAGGCCCTGGGCTCCAGGACGGGCAGCAAGCGGGCCACCGGGGCTCGCAGGGCGGGCGCGAGCTCGCCGGCGATCGCCCGGAACCGCTCCACCGCCTCCGGCCGCAACCGGTAGTGGACGTTCGAGGCGCGACGCTCGGAGCTGACCCAGCCCGACTCGCGGAGCACCTTCAGATGGTGGCTCACCGTGGGCTGCGCGACCTCGCAGCACGCGGTGAAGTCGCACGCGCAGACCGAGGGCCCGCCCGCGAGCTGGCGCAGGATCGCGAGGCGGGTGGGGTCCGCCGCGCCCTGGAGCAGCAGGGCATCCGGATCGACGACACGTTTCATGGGCGAAATGGTATTGACAAATATCGATATCGTCAAGTATCAATACCGCAGACACCGCGGCGGCCGGGACCAGGA
>JANNHX010000508.1:0-1989 GCA_031404615.1 Chloroflexota bacterium | reverse complement strand
CAGCAGGTGGTCGTGCTCAAGCTGCACCCGGTCATGGCGCACCTCGCGGGCGTGCAGGCCCGCGCGCTCGCCCCGCTCGTCCGCGAGGGCGTCCTGCGCATCGTCCACGGCGACGCGATCCAGGGCGCGCACCTCGTCCATCACCCAGGCGTCGACACGCTCCACATCACCGGCAGCGACCGCACCTACGACGCGATCGTGTACGGACCCGGATCCGAGGGCGCGGACCGCAAGCGCCGGGATGACCCGGTCATGGACAAGCCGTTCACCAGCGAGCTCGGCAACCTGACCCCGATCATCGTGGTGCCCGGGCACTGGTCGAACGCCGAACTCGACTATCACGCCGAGAACATCGCGACGATGCTCACCAACAACGCGGGCTTCAACTGCACGACGTCCCGCGTCATCGTGACAGCGGCGGGCTGGCCTCAGCGTGAGGCCCTCCTCGACCGCATCCGACGCCGGCTCGGCTCGCTCCCTACAAGGCTGGCCTACTACCCGGGTGCCGCGGGCCGGTTCACCGCCTTCCGCGAGTTCCACCCCGAGGCGGAGCTGTTCGGCGACGGCGGCGATGGGCACCTGCCCTGGATGCTGATCCCGGGGCTCTCACCCGAGGCGACCGGCGACCCCTGCTACCGGGTCGAGGCGTTCTGCAGCGTGACTGCCGAGACGCCGATCGATGCCTCCGATGCCGCGCAGTTCCTGGCCAAGGCGACGGCCTTTGCGAACGACGGCCTGTGGGGGACGCTCAACGCGACGCTCATCGTCGACCCGCGGACGGCGAAGGACCCGGCGGTGCGCCCGGCGCTGGAGCGGGCCATCGAGGACCTGCGCTACGGGACCGTGTCGCTCAACCACTGGTCCGCGGCAGGCTACGGGATCGGGATCACGCCCTGGGGTGCCTACCCCGGCCACCCGCGCCACGACATCGGCAGCGGCACCGGCTTCGTGCACAACCCGCTCATGTTCGAGCGCGTCGAGAAGACCGTGATCCGCGGCCCGTTCCGTGCCTGGCCCAAGCCGCCCTGGTTCTCGAACCACACGGGTGCCCACAGGCTGATGCCGGAGCTTACCCGCTTCGAGGCGGACCACCACCCGGGCCGCCTGCTGCCGATCCTGTGGTACGCCGCCAGGGGCTGAGGGTCGCGGCTAGACCTCCGGCTCGAGCGCCTGGAAGAGCGTGAGCTGGAGTCCGGCGGGGGCCTCGAGCCTCGCGTTGAGCGACCTCCAGGGCGTCTCCACCGGGCCCGCGACCAGCGTCGCCCCGCCCGCCACCAGCAGGTCCGTCGCGCGGGCTGCGTCCGGGACCTCGAAGGCCACCCGGATGTGCCCCGCGATCCGCCGCCCCACCTCGAGCCGGTCGATGTGCTCCGCGTGCGGCACGTCAGAGAGCTCGAGCGTCGCGCGTCCGGCGTCGAGGATCGAGACGCGACCGGCCCCGTCGTCGAACGCCACGATCTCCCGCAGGCCCAGCACATCGCGGTAGAACCGCAGCGCCTCGGCGTAGTCGGGCGCCGTCACCACGAGCCGCATCTCCAGCACGCCGTCGGTCATCGGTGTCGCCTCCTTGTCGCCCTGGAATCAGGCGGACCCGGGCGCGGTTCCGTCGCTCCCGGGTCCTCACCCGTCATTCGTGGCTACGAACGGCGGGCTGCCATCAGCGTATCAGCCAGGGTCGAACCCTCCGCCGGTGGGCTTGCTGGACGCCATTGACCATGCTCATGGACGCCCACCTTGCCGCCCTGGCGCTCGAGCACTGCGCAGCCCTCGCCACGTCGGACCGCGACTTCCGGCGGTTCGCCGGCCTGCGGATCGTCGACCCGCTGGCCTGACGCGGCGCCCCGCGTCGCGCGCGCGATCGTCCGTCGCGCAGGGCGGTCGAGCCCGTGCACGGTCCGGTGAGCCGCCCCTGCTATCGTCCCCGCCATGGACGCCATCCACCTCGAGCCCGCGGCAAGGCCCGAGCGTTCGAACGCGCCCGCGATCACC
>JANNHX010000507.1:0-2339 GCA_031404615.1 Chloroflexota bacterium | reverse complement strand
GAGAAGGGATGTCGTCGCGTGTGGCGTTGCCCGATTTGAACACAGCCTCGAGCTTGCTGAAGGTGAGCTTCCCGTCGGGCACAAACGGTTCGGGCTCAGTCACGTCGCGAGGAACGTCGGCATCGCTGTGCGACTCGATTTTTCCCCCGAGCAGCGTGCCACCGGTGACGGTCATGAGGCCGGCCTTGATCCCCGCCTCGGCCTCAAGGTCGGGCGGCAGGTGGCTGTAGGTGCCGACCGGGCCGCTGACCTTTCCCGTGGCGATCTCCGCGGTGGCGGCTGCGAGGCGCTCGCGGCCGCGCGCGACCTCGAAGGCCCAGCCCGCGCACTTGAGCCCGAACGTGGTCGGCTCCGCGTGGACGCTGTGGGTCCGGCCCATCATCACGGTGCCGGCCTCGCCGCGGGCCCGGACGATGCAGGCCGACGTCAGCCGGTCCGCGCCCGCGAGCAGCCGCTCCCCCGCCGAGCGGAGCTGGAGCGCGAGGGCCGTGTCGACGACGTCGCTGCTCGTCAGGCCAAGGTGCAGGAACCGCCCGTCGGGGCCGACGGTCTCGGCGACCTGGCTCACGAACGCGATGACGTCGTGGTCGGTCGTCTGCTCGATCTCGTTGATGCGGTCCACGTCGACGCGGGCGCGCGTCTCGATCCCCTCGAGCGCCGAGGCCGGCACGAGGCCGCGGCGGACCTGCGCGCGGCAGACGGCGATCTCGACCTCGAGCATGCGCTCGAAGCGGGCCTGCTCGCCCCAGATCTCGCCCATCCCGGCGAGCGTGTAGCGGCGGATCATCGGGCGGCCTCCGGGAGCGTTGCGGCGATGTCGTGGCGGCGCTGCATGCCGTCCCAGCCGATGGCGTCCGCGGCGTGTTCGGCGGCGGCCCGGGCGGCCGGGACGTCCTCGCCGATGGCCGTGACCGCGAGCACGCGCCCGCCGTTGGTCCCGAAGCCGCCCCCTTGACGGTTGCGGGCGACGGTGCCCGCGTGGAAGACAAGGGCGCCGGCCGCTTCGGCAGCCTCGAGGCCCTCGATTGGGTCGCCCTTGCGCGGCGCGTTGGGGTAGCCCTCGGCGGCGAGGACGATGGTGACGGCAGCGTCGGGGCGGACGGCGAGGTGCGGACCGAGGTCCACGGGCAGTGCCCCGGCCGCGGCGGCGGCAAGGATCGGCGCGAGGTCACCGTCCAGGCGCGGCAGGATCGCCTGGGCTTCCGGGTCGCCGAGGCGGACGTTGGTCTCGAGCAGGACCGGGCCGCTCGCCGTGAGCATGAGGCCCGCGTAGAGGAAGCCGCGGAATGGGGTGCTGCGGCGGGCCAGCTCGGCGAGGATCGGGCCGTGGACGGTCGCCAGCACCAGCTCCACGTCGTCGTCCGTGAGGTCCGGCAGCGGCGAGTAGGCGCCCATGCCGCCCGTGTTGGGCGTTCGAGGTGCGCCCGGGCACGACGTTCGCCTCGGACGTGGTCCGGCGCGGCCTGCGCAAGGTGTTGGCGCTGGGGTTGTTCTCGGACGCCACCATCGACCGATATCCGAAGTCCGACGAGAACGTGATCGACCTGGTGATCGTGGTCGTGGAGCGGCCGCGCATCGCCCAGGTCTCGTTCGAGGGCATGAAGCACCGTGAGGATTCCGACCTCGAGAAGAAGCTGTTCCTGAAAGTAGGCGAGCCCTATACGCCCACCGCGACAGCGAACCAGGTGGACACGCTCGTTCAGTACTACAAGGACGAGGGCTTCTCGCGCGCGCGCATCACGAGCCGCGCCGACACACTCGAAGGTCGCAACGAGGTGCACCTCAAGTTCATCGTGAACGAGGGCGAGAAGGTGCGCATCACGAGCATCCATTTCGAGGGCCGCACGGCGTTCCCCGAGAAGCGCCTGCGGAAGGTCATGAAGTCCAGGCAGCGGTGGTTCCTGGGCGGCGGTGACATCAAGGACGAGACGTTCGCCGAAGACCGGGAAAAGCTCGAAGGCTGGTATCACGACCACGGCTACCGCGACATGCGCGTGGACGCCTTCCGCCTCGATCCCGGCGCGACGTCGCGCGCGCTCACGCTAGTGGTCGCGCTGACCGAGGGCCGCCTCTACCAGCAGGGCGCGGTGGCCTGGGAAGGCAACCTGGTGGTCGCCACGTCCGAGCTGGAGAAGCAGTGGCCCCGCAAGGGCGGCCCGCAGTACAACAAGGCCCGCATCCAGAAGGCGGTGAGCGGCGCCTACGGCGAGTACGCCGAGCAGGGCTATCTCTACGTCGGCGTGGAGGCGCGGGAAGAGGTCGTGCGTGACTCGGTGGTGGATGTGACGTTCGGCGTCACAGAGGGCGCGCCCTCGCACGTGCGCCGCATCAGCATCACC
>JANNHX010000506.1:0-2286 GCA_031404615.1 Chloroflexota bacterium | reverse complement strand
GGCCACGGCCACGGTGATCCCGGACCCGTCCGGCGCGTGCCGCAGGGCGTTGGAGAGGTAGTTCGAGAGCACCTGCGCCAGGCGGTCCCGGTCAGCGAGGGCCGTCGCGGAGCCCTCGGGCAGCGCCAGGGTGATGCCGCGGGCAGCAGCCCCCGGCGCGAACCGCTCCCCCACCTCGCGTGCCACCGCCGCCGCGTTGACCGGCTCGAGGTCCAGCGGCAGCTGGTGCGCCTCCGCCCGCCACAGCTCCGAGAGGTCGTTGACCATGCGGGTGAGACGCGCGGTCTCGGCACGCAGCAGGTGCCACGTCTGCGCCGACGGTGCGATGACCCCATCCTCGAGCCCCTCGAGGTACCCGTCGAGCGTCGTGAGCGGGGTCCGCAGCTCGTGCGCCACATCGCCGACGAGCTGGAGGCGTCGCCGCTCGGTGGCCTCGAGCGACCCCGCCATCTCGTTGAAGGACGTCGCCAGCTCCCCGAGCTCGCCCGGCTCGTTGGTCTCGACACGCTCGGTGTAGTTGCCGCCGGCAAGGCGCCGCGCCGCACCCGCCAGCCCCGCGATGGGCCGCGCGATCCGCGCCGCGACCAGGAGGCTGAGGACCGCCGCCGTGATGACCGCGATCACCGTCGCGGCCAGCAGGGCCTGGCGCATCGCTTCCGTGAAGGCGACGAGGGTCGCCTCGCCCATCTGCTCGCCCATCGGATCGCCGGGCAGGTGGCCCATCGCCTCTGTGAAGTACCCCGGTCCGATGAGGGTCACGGCGATCGCCACGGTGCCGATGGCCGCGGCGACAACGACCAGGAACGCGACGAGGAGCCGGGCGCGCAGCGAGCGGGGCATCAGCCGGCCTCGCGCAGCCGATAACCCACGCCGCGGACGGTCTCGAGGAAGCGCGGGCTCGTGGGCTCGTCGCCCAGCTTGCGCCGCAGGTTCGCGATGTGGACGTCGACGAGGTGGTCGTCGCCGGCGTAGTCCTGGCCCCAGAGGCTCTCGAGGAGCGTAGCGCGCGCGACGACGATCCCGGGCTCGCGGGCGAGCAGCGCGAGCAGGTTGAACTCGAGGGCGGTGAGCTCCACGGGCGTGCCGTCGACGCGCACGAGGCGGCGGCCCTCGTCGATCTCCAGGCCGTCGGGCGCCGCTCCGGCGGTGGTGGGCCCCGCTCCGGCGGCGGTCGGCGTCTCCCCGGGCACCCCGGCCGCGGCCCCGTGCCCGGCCAGCGAGGCGCGAGGGCGGCGCAGCAGGGCCTTGATCCTGGCGACGACCTCGCGCGGCGAGAACGGCTTCACGAGGTAGTCGTCCGCGCCGACCGTGAGGCCCATGATGCGGTCGATCTCCTCGCCGCGCGCCGTGAGCATCCGCACGTACGCGTCGGAGAAGGCACGGAGCCGGCGGCACACCTCGACGCCATCGAGGCCCGGGAGCATCACGTCCAGGACGATGACCTCCGGATCGGAGCGGCGGATGGCGTCGAGGGCGGCGAGCCCGTCGCCCGCGCTCTCCACGAGCCAGCCCTCGCGCTCGAGGTAGCCCGTCAGCAGCTCGACGATCGGCGGCTCGTCGTCCACGACGAGGATCCGGTGGGGACGCGGCTGCATGCGTGCAGTGTGCCACCAGCGAGGGCCCACATCACGGGAGCGGGTGCTCCCCCGGGCGCCGCGAGACTTCGCGGCGTCCGGGGGCTGCCGGTGGCCTAGGAGGCGAGCACGCCTGCATAGGTGTCGAGGATCCCCGTCGGTGTCCCCTGGCCGGTGATCTGGCCACCGCCCCGGACCCCCGCGTAGGCACCCGTGCCGGCCACGGCACGCCAGGATCCCACCGTTCCACCGCGAACGCCGACGAACGCGGCGTCGAGGTCGATGGTCAGGGTCCCGGACCCGTCCGTGCAGGTGAACGTCTTCGAGAGGTGGAAGACGGTGGCGCCCCGGCCGGTGGCCCGGGCGGGGGTGCTCACGGCCGTGCCGGCCGGGCAGAAGGCCCCGGTCGCGGCGAACGTCTCCGTCCCGTCGGCGAAGTTGACGTCCAGCACGATCCGGACCGGTGCGCCACCCGCGGCGGACGCCGGGACGGCGGCAAGGGCGAGGCTGGCCACAAGGCCGATGGCGAGAGCAGTGATCCTGGGACGCATGTCCGGTCCTCCATCGCCCGGCCGGTGGCCGGGTCTACCCACAAGGGCGTCGCGGAAGGGAGCTTCGTTGCCTCGATCTGGCCCGGACGCCGGGCCTCGTCATCAGGCACCATGGCGCGCGATGGCTCACGACCACCCCGGGCCGGCTCCCTCGCGGGCCG
>JANNHX010000505.1:0-3184 GCA_031404615.1 Chloroflexota bacterium | reverse complement strand
TCATGGCCGGCCGAGGTCACGCCGGTCGACGAGCACCAGCCGACCGCGTCCGCGTAGCCGCTCCCGGACCCGCGGACCCGCCCCACGTGGCCGATGTCGAGGCCGTCCCCGACGCCGCCCTGTCCGCTCGCCTGACGGATGCCCCGGAGGAGCCCGCGCCGGCGGACCCCAGGCGCGCCCCGGACGAGATGTCGCTCGTCGACCATCTCTCGGAGCTTCGCAACCGCCTTGTGAAGGTGATCGTCGCGGTCGCGCTCGCCTCGATCGTGGGCTTCGTGTTCGGTGACCAGATCGTCGCCATCCTCAAGGCGCCGCTGCCGGGCTCCAAGCCCCTGTTCTTCACCGGTGTCGGCGACGCGTTCACGATCAAGCTCAAGATCGCGATCGTGGTCGGGATCATCTTCGCCATGCCCGTGATCCCGTGGCAGGTCTGGCAGTTCATCGCACCGGGTCTGACGCCCGACGAGCGACGGGTCGTCCGGCCCTGGCTGCCGCTCGCGTTCGTCTTCTTCGCGCTCGGCACCGCACTCGCCTACGTGGTCCTGCCGTTCGCTGCCGGGTTCCTGATCGGCTTCGAGACACCGGATCTCCAGGCGCTGATCACCGCCGGCGAGTACTTCGACTTCGTCACGACCATGTTCCTTGCCTTCGGCCTGATCATGGAGTTCCCGATCCTGCTGTTCGGGCTCTCCCGGGTGGGGATCGTGACCTCGCAGCGCCTGGTTGCGGCCCGCCGGATGGCCATCCTCGGCATCGCGATCTTCGCGGCGATGATCACGCCAGGGACGGACATGGTGAGCCCGATCGCGCTCGGGGGCACGATGTACCTGCTCTTCGAGGGCACGATCTTCTTCATCCGGCGCAGCGGCAAGTGATCCACCGGGAGGCGGCATGACGGACGACGAGACGCCCCTCCAGACGATGGAGGAGCCACCGGTCGACCAGGAGGTCGTGGTCCTGACCGGCCTGTCGGGTGGTGGCAAGACGGCCGCCGCGAAGCTGTTCGAGGACCTCGGCTACGTCGTGGTGGACAACCTGCCCGGCGAGCTGTTGCGGGACCTCGCGGACCTCATCGCCACGGACCCGGTCCGGTACGCGCGCACGGCCATCGTGCTTGACGTCCGGACCGGTGATGTCCCCCTCGCGTTCGGGGCCATGCGCGGCGCGCTCGAGGGACGCGGCATCCGACCGGTCATCATCTTCCTCGAGGCGCGGGACGACGTCCTCATCCGCCGGTTCAGCGAGACCCGCCACCGCCACCCGCTCGCGGACGAGCGGGGGATCGCGGCCTCCATCGCCCTCGAGCGGGCGATGCTCGATTCGGTCCGATCGCAGGCCGACGTCGTGCTGGATACGAGCGACCTCGCGCTGCGCGAGCTGCGCGAGCGCATCTTTGCGCGCCTCGGAGACGTCCAGGGCTCGGAACGCCTCTCGATCCAGCTCATCAGCTTCGGCTTCAAGTACGGCGTGCCCCTCGAGGCGGACCTCGTGATGGACGTCCGGTTCATGAAGAACCCCCACTACATCGAGGCGCTGCGGCCGCTCTCGGGCCTCACCCCGGAGGTCCGCGAGTACGTGCTCGCCCAGCCGATCGCCGCCGGCTTCCTCGGGCAGCTCGAGAGCCTGCTGGACCTCCTCATCCCGGCCTACGTCGAAGAGGGCAAGACCCGCCTGACGGTCGCCATCGGCTGCACCGGCGGCTGGCACCGGTCCGTCGTCATGAGCGAGGAGCTCGCCACCTGGCTGCGGACCCGGGACTTCGGCGCTGTCGCCGTCTTCCACCGGGAGCTGGAACGGTGAACCTCCGCCGCTGGCTGACGGTCGGCATCGGCGTCAAGCGGTGGCTCCTCGTCGCGTTCCTCGGACTCCTCGTCCTCGCCATCGGCGTCGCCCACGTCATCCGGCAGGTCATGGCCGGCGTGGAGCCGGGCGGGCCCGTGATGTCGGTCATCGACCTCCTCACCCTGCAGTTCCTGTCGTACCAGCTGCGCGGGTTCATCGCGGGCGCCGCGGGCCTCGCCCTCTTCCTCTATGGCGCCTACCGTCTCGTCCGCGCGCTCGTGGACCCGTTCGCGCTGTGGGACCGCGACCAGCCGATGGTCGAGGTCATCTACCAGAAGCGGTTCCTCGCCAGGGGGCCGCGGATCGTCGCGATCGGCGGCGGGACCGGCCTCTCGGCGCTGCTGCGCGGCCTCAAGGAGCACACCTCCAACCTGACCGCGGTCGTCACCGTCGCGGACGACGGCGGCTCGTCGGGCGTGCTGCGTACGGAGCTCGGCATCCCGGCCGTCGGCGACATCCGCAATTGCATCGTGGCCCTCGCGGATGCCGAGCCGCTGATGGGCCGCCTCCTGCAGTACCGCTTCCCGGACTCGGAGGGCGCACCGGTGCCTGCGCCGAACCCCGATCCGACCCTGCCGCCGATTCGCGGCGCCGAGGCGCTCAACGTCGGCCTTGGCGGGCACGCCGTGGGCAACCTCCTGATCGCCGCGCTCGTGGCCCTCGAGGACGGGGACTTCGAGGAGGGGATCCGCGAGATGAACCGCGTGCTCGCGGTGCGCGGCCGCGTGATTCCCGCCACCGGGACCGTGCTGAGCCTGCACGCGCGGCTCCGCGACGGCACGCAGGTGGACGGCCAGAGCCTCATCGCCCGCAGCGACGGCATCGACCGCGTCTGGGTCGCCCCCGCCGACGCGCGCGCGAGCGAGGACGCGATCCGGGCGATCGAGGAGGCCGAGGTCATCGTCATCGGTCCGGGCTCGCTCTACACCAGCATCCTGCCCGCGCTCCTCGTGCCCGGCGTCCGGGAGGCCATCGCCGCGTCGGGTGCGCTCGTCGTGTTCGCGTGCAACGTCGCCACCCAGGCGGGCGAGACCGGTGGCTATGACCTCGCCGACCATGTCGAGGCCCTCGAGCGGCATGGCGCGTCGAACCTGCCCGACTTCGTGCTCGCCAACAACCGCTTCAACGCCGCCCCGCCCGAGGGCTGGCTGGGCGAGCCTGTCCGGCTCCGCTGGCCGCCGGCATGCGCAGAGAAGGGCGGCCTGCGGCTGGTCCTCGACGACCTCGTGGATCCCGTGAACGCACACCGGCACGATCCGGGCCGCCTCGCTGCCGCCATCATGGGCGTGTGGGAGCGTGAGGGCGGGCACCGGCGCCCCCGCCAGCCCGTTGCGCGCGTCGG
>JANNHX010000504.1:0-8377 GCA_031404615.1 Chloroflexota bacterium | reverse complement strand
GCAAGGTCTCCGCCGAGCAGGTCTTCTACCTGATGAGCCGCGGCCTGACCGAGAACGAGGCGACGAACCTCATCGTGCAGGGCTTCCTCGAGGTGTTCACGAAAGAGCTCCCGATGGAGTACGCGATCGAGTTCAACCGGCTCGTCAAGCTGGAGATGGAGGGGTCCCTGGGATGACCGAGGTCGCCGAACCCTCGAACCTCGTGGCCCCCCGTCCCGCCCGTGCCCCGCGGCGTGGGCCCACGGACCTGCCGTTCACCTTCGTCGATCGCGCGCTGGTCGACCGGATCGCGGGCGGCAACGCCGAGCCCGCCTGGCTGCGCGCTGACCGCGTCGCCGCGCTGGCCGCCTTCGAGGCGCTTCCGGTCGAGAGCAACCGCCTCTACACGCCGTACGTGGACCTGCGCGCTGCCTCGCTGGACGGGGCCGTGCCGTACACGGCGGTCGCGGCCGGGGGGACCGCCGCCGCCCCCGACGAGGCCATCGCCGGGCTCCTGGAGCTGCGCGAGGAGGGCGTCGCCGCCCGCTCGCTCGACGAGGCCGCGGCCCGGGCCGGCGTCCGGCTGCTGACCCTTGGTGAGCTGGTCGCCACGGACGAGGCTCTCGCCCGCTCGCTCATGGAGGGCGCCCCGCTCCTCCCGGTCGAGGAGAAGCTCGCCGAGCTCTCGCGCGCCGCCTGGACGACCGGGGCCGTCATCCACGTTCCGGCCGGCGTCCGGGTGGAGCGCCCCATCGTCGTCCGCTGGAGCCTCGGCGCCCCGCGGACCCTGGTCGGGCGCACGTTCATCGTCCTCGAGGATGGGGCTGAGGCCACCGTCGTGGAGGAGCTGGTCGCCAGCGATGCCGCGCAGCCCGGCGCCCAGGGGATGCTGTGCGCCACGACGGAGATCCGCCTCGGCGCACACGCCCGGCTCGCGATGGCGAGCCTCCAGGAGCTTGGTCCGGACCACGTCATCTTCCAGCAGCGCCACGCCGTGATCGGCGAGGGCGCGGACCTCCGGTGGGCCCTCGCCCAGCTGGGGGGCCGCCTCGTGCGCTCGCGCGTGGACAACGTCCTGGCCGGTGACCGCAGCACGGTCGAGCAGACCGAGATCGTGTTCGGTGCCGCGGACCAGCTCCACGACCTCACGAGCTACACGCGTCACGTGGGCCGGGACACGACCGGGCAGCTGCTCAGCAAGGGCGTGCTGTTCGACCGGGCCCGGACGTACATGAAGGGCCTGATCCAGATCGAGAAGACCGCGATCGGCACGGACAGCTTCCTCGGCGAGTTCGGGATGAACCTGTCCAGGGCCGCGCGGGCCGTGGCGATCCCGAGCCTCGAGATCGACCAACCGGACTGCCGGCGCGCGATGCACAGCTCGTCGGTGGGGCCCATCGACGAGAGCCAGCTCTTCTACCTGGAGAGCCGGGGCATCGCGCCGGACGACGCCCGCAAGTTCATCGTTCTCGGGTTCCTGGAGCCGGTGGTGGCCCGGGTGCCGCTCGAGGAGGCGCAGGACCGCTTGCGCGACGCCCTGGAGGCCAAGTGGACCTCCGGGCTCGCGTCAACGGGTTCCGCGACCGCGGCCTGAGCCGCGTCGTCGACCTCGTCGGCGTCGACGAGATCGCCGAGGGGGAGATGCGGATGGTCTGGGTCGACCAGGCCGATCCGGTGCTCGTCATCCACAACAACGGCGAGTTCACGGCACTCCAGGGCACCTGCTCGCACGAGTACTTCGAGCTGGACCAGGGGTTCCTGACCGCCGGCACGCTGACCTGCGCCCTGCACCTCTCGCGGTTCGACCTGTCCGATGGCGAGCCGCTCGACCCGCCGGCGGAGCTGCCGCTCGCGGTCTACGAGGTGGTGGTCACGGACGGCCGGGTGACGATCGAGGTGGCCGACGGCCCGCTCGAGGTCAACGAGGAGGCGTAAGCCCCGCGGCGCGCGGGCCACCTCCGAACCTAGACGACGGGGCCCGCGTCCGTCTCCGCGATGGGCTCGTGGGCGGGCTCCGAGCGAACCTGGAGGACCAGCGCCCCGGCGAGGACCAGGACGCCACCCACGATCTGCACCGGGAGCAGCGACTCGCCCAGCCACAGCGCGGCGAGGATCACCCCGACGACCGGCTCGAGGAGCATCAGGATCCCCGTCCGCGTCCCACCGATCGTTCGGATCGCCGTGAGGAACAGCAGCGACGAGACGCCGGCCGCCACGACGCCCGCGAGGACCAGGATGGGCCACGGCTCGAGGGACCGGAACGGCGCCGTGAGCCCGTCCCCCTGCCCGACGAGCACGGCGATCGTGGAGGCGCCCACCATCGAGGTGAGCAGGATGACCAGCGTCGCCGCCGGGGCGGGGACGGACGAATAGCCGCCGCGGCTCACCGCCACGAACACGACCTGGCTGAGGGCGGACCCGAGGCCGAGGGCGATGCCCAGCGGGTTCACGGCCACCCCCGACGAGGTGTCCATCCCGCCGGCGAGCACGAGCACGACGCCGGCGAACGAGAGCAGCAGCGCCGCGCCCCGGGACGGGCTCAGCCGCTCGTGCCCAAGGACGAGGTCCACGACCACGACCCCGGCCGGGTACGTGTAGAAGAGCATCAGGACAAGCGCGATCGAGATCAGGCCGAACGCGCTGAACATGGACACGTTGAGCGTCACGCCCATGACCGCGGCGATCGCCAGGGCTGCGCGCCCGCGCCTCGGCAGGTGGCGGAGGGCGGCGATCGAGCCGGCGGCCTCGCCGCGCACGGTGATCAGGACGGCCAGGAACGTGACGCCCATCACGGCGCGCCAGCCGGTGAAGGCGACGCCCGTCACGCCGGCGTCGGCGCCGAACCGCGCCAGCGGCCCGAGCATGCCGAACAGGGTCGCCGCCACGACGGCGGACAGGGTGCCAAGCAGCAGATCACGATCCCGGGACATGGCGGTGCATGGTACCGGTGACGACGGCCCGGCCTGGTCGCTCAGGCCCGGCCTGGTCGCTCAGGCGCGGCGCCCGGCGGCCCGGTCGCTCAGGCCCGGTCGCGCCTCGCCGTCAGCCGGTCCGCGGCCGCGCGCGCGACCCACGACCCGCCGTACGCCCCCAACAGCCCGCCGAAGACGGCGCCGAGGGCGATGGCGCCCACGAGCATCGGGCCCGTGATGGCTGCGGCGACCGCCATCCCGATCGCCCCGCCCACGAACACGCCGACGATCCCGAGGATCACCTCGGCGACCTGGCGCGGCCCCACCTCCATCAGGTCCGACGGGTCGTCGCTGCGGCGGCGCCAGCGGATGACCTCCGGCAGGAGCCAGACCGTGCCGGCCGCCTGGAGGAGGATCCCGAGGGCCGCGAGCCACATGCCGACGGCGATCTGTCCGGTCCCGCCGCGCCGCTCCCAGGCCGCGATCTCCTCGAGCGCGGCGCGGTAGCCGTTGATCCACGTGAAGACCGCGAGCAGGACGAGCACGGCCGGCGCGGCACGCAGCGACCGGATCCGCGAGGTCGCCGGCGCGTGGTGAAGCGTCAGGAACCCCGTCGCGGCCGAGACCAGGACCAGGACGACACCGTCACCCGAGCCCCCGAGCCCGCTGAAGAACACCGGCCCGAAGCCGCGGAACCCGGGCGCGGTGCCCTCGGCCCAGGGCATGAAGCCCGCGATGATGGCGAGCACGGCGCCGACACCCACGACGACGCGCGCGGGCGTCAGCATCCACGCCGAGAAGCGCGGCGCCTTCGTGGGCTCCCACTGCATCCACTCGTGCATGCCCGGAGTATCGCTCGGATGCGTCAGGGGTTCGGCGTGAGCACCAGGACGGCCACGGACGAAGCGTCGATCGCCGCCTCGGAGAAGGGCAGCGGCACCGTCTCGTTCTCGAGCCAGTAGCCGATCCAGTCGGTCGAGTGGCGGCTGAACGACTGCCCGCTCTGGCCGGTCGTCGTGATGATCCGCCCCGCGTCGAGGTTGCTCATGTCGTAGAGCGCCCGCATCGAGGGCCCGTTGGTGACATCGAACAGGCCGGCCAGGGTCGTGGCGGGCTCGAACTCCGGGTCGTAGGGGTCCTCGTAGCCGCGCGACAGCCGGTAGTACGTGTTGTTCACGGCACCCGCCGCACCGGCGACGGGCTTCGCGTCGCTGTTGAAGTACGCCTCGAGCGGCGCGATCCCCGACAGGCCCAGGGTCGCCTCGCGGAACGAGATCGTGTGGATCCGGCCCCAGTCCCACGCGTCCGGGTCGCCGAGGTCGCGGCGGAGCCACGAGCCCGCGGCGTCCAGCGCCGCCGCCGTGACCGCGGTCGCCGGGGCGCCGCCGCCGGCCTTGACGTCGCCCCACCAGGGCGAGGTGCGGCCCTCCGCGCTGCCGACCATCGAGGCCGCGAGGTCGTCCGCCCAGTCCGAGCCGATGTAGTCGCGGGCCTGTGGGCCGAGGTCGTCGTCGAAGATCGCGCGCGAGATCGCCAGCTCGAACACGGTGTAGGCGGAGCAGCCCGTCGAGTCGACCTCGCACTGGCCGTCCCAACGGGTGATGAGGTCGAGGACGGCCTTGCCGTCGGGGGTCGACGGCTGCGGGCGCATGTCCGCGAGCGACGCCTGCATGCGGGCGGCGCGGCGGAGCTTCGTGTCGCCCTGGATTGCCGAGAGCGCCTCGAGCGTGACGCTTTCGCCCGCGTCGTCGATCATCTCGAGGATCCGAGCGGCACGGTCGCCGCGGTCGTACTCGTCGCCGATGAAGGCCTTTTCCGAGTAGACGGCGTTGTTGGCGGTGACGATCCGGCCGGAGGGCGGGTCGAAGACGGAGGGGAGGTCGTCGAAGGGGACGTAGCCCGTCCACTCGTGCTGGCCGTCCCAGCCCGGGACCGGACGCGTGCCGAGATCCGTGGCGAGCGTCCGCACCGGCACCTTGCCCGGCATCTGGTAGCCGATGTGCCCGTCGGCATCCGCGTAGACGAAGTTCTGCGACGGCGCGCCGAACTTGGCGAGTGCGGCCCGGAACGTGGTCCAGTCGCTCGCGCGGTCGATCTCGAGCAAGGCCTCGAGGACCTTGTCGGGCTCCGCGAGCGCGGTCCAGCGCAGCGCGTACAACGACGACGCGGTCTTGAGGCGGTCGTCGGTGTCGTTGATGATCGAGCCGTGCTTCGTTGAGCGGACCGTGAGGATCACATCGTCGCCGCCGGCGACCCTGATGGTCTCGATGCGGACGATGAACGGCTCCGAGCCGCCCTTCGTGAGGTACCTGGTCGGGTCCGTCAGGTCGACCTTCTCCTCGACGAGGTCCTGGACGTCCGGGTTGACGTTGGTCACGCCCCACGCAATCCGGCCGTTGTGACCGGCGACGACACCCGGGGTGCCGGGGAACGTCACGCCAGCGACGTCGAACGGGCACGCGTCCAAGACCGGGCGGCAGTGCAGCCCGTTGACGTACCACACCGACGGCATGTTGAAGCCGAGGTGCGGGTCGTTGGCGAGGAGGGCACCGCCGCTCTTCGTGTGCGACGGGGCCACGACCCAGTTGTTGGAGCCGACGCCGCCGTCGCTCACCATGTCGCGGGCCGGGGCGAGGCCGGCGATCGCGGCGATCGAGTTCGCGGTGCGGGCGATCTGGGTCCAGGCCGCGGCGTCGGGGGCTGCGGCGATGCCCCGGATGGTCCGGGCCGCCGTGCGGGTGGTGGCGGCGGCGGGGGTCTCCGGCGCGGCGATCACGGGCTGGTCCCGGGAGTAGGCCGGGAACAGCTGGTCGGTGAGGGCCGGGTCGCCCAGGCGTGCGTCGACGAGCATCCGGAAGATCTCAGTGTCCATGTTGCCGCCGAGGCCCCAGGCCTGCACCTTGGCCCAGGTCAGGGTGTCGACCGGCGTCCACGGCTCTGGCCGCAGGCCGCCCAGCAGGGGGGCCTGACCGCTGAGCGCGCCCGCGACGTTGAAGGCGAGGCCCAGCGAGTCCGGGTGGCCGTCGAGGTAGGCGTTGACGCCGTCCGCGTACGCCTGCAGGAAGGCCTTCGTCTCGTCGGAGAGGACCGCGAGGTCGCGCTCCGCGGCGCCGCGCCAGTCGAGGGTGCGGATGAACGAGTCGGTCGCGACCTGGCTCTCGCCGAACACCTCGGACAGGCGGCCCGCGCCGATGCGACGCCAGACCTCCATCTGCCACATGCGCTCGGACGCGTGGACCCAGCCCTGCGCGAAGAACAGGTCGTGGGAGGTGCCGGCCGTGATGTGGGTCACGCCCGATGCGTCGCGGCTGACCCGGGCCTCGCCCGCGAGCCCCGGGAGCGTCACGGTTCCCGAGAGCTTCGGCTGGCCCGATGCCGTCAGGGCGGCCAGCAGGCCACCCACAGACAGCACGGCGACCATGACGATGATGACGGCGACCACGAGCGCGCCGCGCAGCACGCGTCCCACAGGCTTCTCCTCCACGCCCGGCGCCCGGCCGCTGCGTGGCGGTCCCGGGACGCGATCGGGGCGGGCGTCAGGCTACCCGGTGGCGACGGCGCGTGCCGGGCGGTCGCGCGTGTCGGGCTGTCCTTCGGGCCGGCGCCCGGGTCCCGGTGGCGCGCCATCGCGCCTCGCGGGTGCCGTGGCTCGGGTGGGTGCCGGATCGGCGGTGCTGGTGCAGGGCTCATGGCCGGAATCGACGGGATCGGCGCCGACCTCCGCGCGCCGGGTGCGGTCCTGGCTCCCACCTGTGCCAGCGGCCGGAACAGGGGTTGTGCCAGCGGCAGGCTCATCGCGGCAGGAGCGTGCCGAGTCCTCGTTCCGCGGCGGCTTCGAGGATCGCCGACCCGAAGACGACGTCCGCGAGGCCCGTGCCCAGGTGCGTCGTCAGGACGCGTCCGGCCGGCCTCGGGGTCCCGGCGGCGAGCGCGTCGCCCAGCATCGCGGTCGGGTCCGGGTAGCCCTCGAAGTTGCCCATCCCTCGGTTGGCGAGGAACTGCGCCGTATGGTCGACGAGAAACAGGTCCGCGTCGCGGGCGACCTCGGCGGCGCAGTACGTCGCGTAGTCCACGGGGATGACGAGCGCGTCGGGCGTGAGCCAGGCATTGGTCATGACCTGTCGCTCGGGCGGGGCGACGAAGGACGCGGCCGTGATGACGATGTCCGCTCCCTCGATGGCCTCGCGGGCGGAGGCGGCCGCCCGGGCCGAGGCGATCCCCTCGGTCCCGCGCGCCAGGTTGGCGAGCGATGCGGCGCGCCCCGGATCGCGGTCGAACACGACGAGCGAGGCCCCGGGCAGCACGAACCCGATGACCGGCACGTGACTGCGGCCCTGGACCCCCGCGCCGACGAGCGCGACCCGGGGCGTCCGCCCGGGCGCGGTGGCATGAGCCGGTGCGAACGTCCGGATCGCGACCCCGCTGATCGCCGCGGTGCGCTCCGCGGTGATGGGCCCGGCGTCGAGGATCGCCAGTGGCACGGTCGTCACCGGGTCGTTGAGCAGCAGCAGGCCGTAGATGCCCGCCAGGCCCATGGCGTTGTTGGCCGGGTTGCCCGCGACCCACTTCATGCCCAACCGGTCATCGGAGCCATCCGCGGCGGTCCCCGGGAGCAGCGCCGGCATCGCGTGCGCGAAGGACGAGGCGCCGCGCGGGTGCACGCCGATCTTGGGCGGCATCTCCGCGCCCGCGGCCAGGCCGCGGAGCGTCACCTCGGCAAGGGCGAGGCGCTCGGGCAGCGCGGGCATCCCGCAGCGATATCGGCGCCGGTCAGGTAGCGGAGGGGCGGCAGGTCCGTCATGCGCGCAGTGTAGGGTCGAGCGCCCGCCGAGCCGGCCACGGGTAGGCTAGGGGCGTGAACATCGCGCAGAGTCTGGAGAACCTGCGGCTCGAGCAGGACGCCATCGCCCTCTACGAAGCCCTCGCCGCGATCGAGAAGGAGCCGCGCCGCGCCGCCGCCTTCACGCACATCGCCGACAACGAGCGCCGCCACGCGGACATCTGGACGAACCGCCTCCGCGAGCTGGGCGCGACGGTCCCGCCGGCCGCCCGGCCGCGCGCCCGCATCCGGCTGATCATCCTCGCCGCGCGCGTGTTCGGGACCCGGGCCGTCTCCGACCTCGTGCAGGCGCTCGAGGGCGACGAGGTCGAGGTCTACGACGCCCAGCAGGCGACCCCGGAGATCGCCGCGATCGCCGCCGACGAGCGCGAGCACGCCGAGATCTGGAAGCGCCTGGACGGGGAGGCGGGGAGCGGCGCCGCCGGGGCGAACGCCGGGGCGAACGCCGGGGCGAACGCCGCCGCGAAGGCCGGTCGTTCTTCTCGACGCGGGACCGCCACGGAGATCGTGACCGCTGAGGCACACCCGCCCGTGGGCGACGGCGCGGCCGGCACGGCCGACGACGTGACGAACGCCGAGCCGTGGCACCGCAGCGCCCGCTCCGGGACCCTGCGCGCGATCATCTTCGGCGTCAGCGACGGGCTCG
>JANNHX010000503.1:0-22762 GCA_031404615.1 Chloroflexota bacterium | reverse complement strand
AGCCCGGATCCACCGACCCCCCGGCGTGATTCACGATCCGGGACAGCAGAGCAGGTGCCCATCTGATCGGGAATGATGGCGTTGCGAGACAGCCCATCGGCCCCGACAGAGGAGCACCTGCAGGATGCGATCTTCCCACAGCCTCGACCGGATCGGCGTGGTGTTCGACGAGGCGCAACTGGTGGCCGACGCGGGCCTCCTCCTGCCGGCCACCCTCGCCCAGCACCTGGGTATCAAGGAGCTCGTCGAGCGCCATCTCGACCTCGGGGCGAAGCCCGGCCGGGCGAACGTCGGGGACAAGGTCCTGAGCCTCGTCTTCTCGGCCCTCGCCGGGGGCGACACGATCGACGACGCGAATGCCCTGCGAGCGGGCGGAACGGAACGGGTCCTGGGCTTCACGGCGAAGGCCGCCTCGACCGTGGGCACGTTCCTGCGCAGCTTCCGCTGGGGCCACGTCCGCCAGCTCGACCGGGTGAGCCGGGAGCTCCTCGGACGCGCTTGGGCAGCCGGTGCGGGACCCGGCTCCGGGCCGCTCACGATCGATCTCGACTCCACGATCTGCGAGACGTACGGCCTCGCGAAGGAGGGGGGTGTCCACCACGGGTACACCGGGGTCCGCGGCTACCACCCGCTGCTCGCGGTCGCTGCCGGGTCGGGTGACGTGCTCATGGCGCGCCTGCGCGAGGGCCGCGCCAATACCGTCCGGGGCGCGGCGCACTTCCTGCGCGAGACGATCGGCCGGGTCCGCTCCGCCGGCGCCACGGGTCAGCTCACGATGCGCGCCGACTCAGGGTTCTACGCCCACGATGTCGTCGCGGTCTGCCGGGCGATGGGCGTCCGCTTCAGCATCACGCTGCGCAAGCAGGGCCGTGTCCGGGAGCTCATCACCGCGATCCCCGAGGCAGACTGGAGCCCGATCCCGTACTGGATCACCGGCGGTGCCGACGTGGCCGAGATCGCGTACACCCCGTTCGCCGACCACAAGGACGCGGTCCCGGTCCGCCTGATCGTCCGGCGGGTCAAGCCCACCCCGGGCTCCCAGCTCGCCCTGTTCACGCTCTACGACTACCACGCCTTCATCACCGACAGACCAGGCGAGATGCTCACCCTCGAGGCCGATCACCGCCGCCACGCGGAGATCGAGAACGCGATCCGGGACCTCAAGTACGGCATGGGGCTCAACCACCTGCCGTCTGGGCGGTTCGCCGCCAACGGCGCCTGGCTAGCGGTCCAGGTCATGGCGCACAACCTCGCCCGCTGGACCGCACGGCTCGGCCTTGGCGCCGGCATCGTCACGGCCAAGACCCTGCGCCGGCGCTTCTTCAGTCTCGCCGGGCGGCTCACCCGCTCGGCCCGGCGCGAGACGCTCCATCTGTCGAGGCACTGGCCGTGGCGGGCCGAGTTCGATGCCGCCCTCGCGCGGCTCCGGGCGATCCCGCTGCTCGCCTGACCAGCGCTGACCACCAGTCGCCGCTCCTGGGGCTGGCGCGAGCACGCCCCGCCAGCGGCCGCAGGGCTCCCGGCGCCCCCCGCGGGACCCGATCGGCCGCCATCCGGCCATCGTTCGTCCTGGTCTGGACCCAACAGGTCACTCGATCGGGGTCAATCCTCTCGCTGCGACCGTCATCAAGGCGTCAGCCGCCAAGGTTCGGTGGATCCGGGGTAAGCGGGCGATGAGCGGGGCGCCTCACGATGGATCCGTGTCCGACCCCGTCCCCCACTCGTCCGTTGCGGCCCGGCTCGCGAAGCTCGCGCCCGACCAGCGGGCGGCGGCCACGGCGGCACCGGGTCCGGTGTTGTGCGTCGCGCCGGCGGGCTCGGGCAAGACGACCACGCTCGTGGCGCGGGTGGCGTGGCTCGTCGATGGCGGCGCGGACCCCGGTTCCGTGTGCATCGTGGCGTTCAACAAGCGGGCCGCGGGGGAGCTGACGGAGCGCCTCGACGCGGCGCTGGCGCCGCTGGGCGTCGCGGCGGGCTCGGTCCGGGTGCGGACCTTCCATGCGCTGGGCCGGGAGATCCTGCGCGACGCGGGGGTGGGCGTGGAACCGCTCGCGGACCGCAACGAGGTGCTTCGCGACCTCTTCCCGGGCATCACGCAGGCGGACCGCGGGCGGCTGGACCTGGCCTTCTCGCGGCTCAAGCTGGACTTGCGGGTGACGGCCGACGAGATCGAGGCGGCCGACCCGGCACCCGGGCCAGTGGCGCGGGCGTTCATCGCCTACGAGGGCGCGGTCCGCGAGACCGGGGGCGTGGACTTCGACGACCTGCTCGTCCGGTCCCTGTCCGTGCTCAGCGCGGACAAGCGCCTGCTGGGGCGCTGGCGGGCCCGGGCCGCGCGCCTGCTCGTGGACGAGGCACAGGACCTGGACCGGACCCAGCTCGAGCTCGCGCTGCTGCTGGCCGCGCCCGTGAACAACGTGTTCCTGGTCGGCGACGACGACCAGACGGTCTACTCCTGGCGGCTCGCCGATGTGCGACGCGTGCTCAGCCTCGCCGCCTCCCTTCCCGGTCTGCGACGCGTGGACCTCGAGACGAACTACCGGTGTCCGCCGCCGGTCGTGGAGCGGGCCGTCCGCCTCGTGGAGCACAACCGGGAACGGTTCGCAAAGCGCATCCTCGCCGGCTCACGGCAGGGCGGCCGGCTGGTCCTGGCGCCTGATGCCTCGGACGACGCGGTTCGGGTCCGGCGCGCGGTGGCCGCGTGGCCGGACGACGGGTCGACCCGTGCCGTCCTGGCGCGCACGAACCGGGAGCTGCTCGTCGCGGTGGTCGCGGCGCTCGACCTGCGGATCCCATTCCGAGCGCCGGACCTCGCGCTCGCGCTCGAGGACCCGCGGCTGGACGGGCTGCTCGCGCGCGCCCTGGAGACCGACCCTGCCGGGGCGGACAAGGAGCTCGCCGCGGGACCCGGGGCGGGGTCGCGGCCGCCCTCTCCCCTTCCCGCCCTGGGCCGGCTCCGGACGTCGCTGCTCGCCAAGGAAGCGGCAGACCCGCCGCCGAACCCGGACGAGCCCGCCCCCTCGGACCTCGCGACGGCCCTCATGGGCTGGGCGGCCGCCCACCCGTCCCTCGAGACGCTCACCGCCGCGGTCTCGGAGCGCCGCCGCCTGCTCGCGGAGCTCCGGCGTGACGACGCCGCCCTGACCCTCGCGACGGTCCACGGGACGAAGGGCCTCGAGTGGGACCACGTCCTGGTGCTCACCGACGGCTTCCCGGGCCGCCGGTCCGTCGCCGACGCCACGGAGCCTGAGCGGGCCCTCGAGGAGGAGCGGCGCCTCGCGTACGTCGCGTGGACGCGGGCACGCCGGTCGCTCACCCTCCTGTTCGACCCCGAGGCGGTCTCGCCGTTCCTGCGCGAGGCATTCGATCCGGGCGAGCTGGTGCCGCCGGTCCGCGGACGAGCCGCGTAAGCTCAACCGCCATGAGCCGCCTGCCCGCCCTCGGACCCCGCGGCGAGGGCTGGGTCGCCCTCCAGGTCGTTCTGTTCCTCGCCGTCGTCGCGGCCGGGTTCACCGGGCCCAACGTGGACGGCATGCTCCGTGGCGTCATCGGCGTCGCCGGGGCGATCCTCGTGGGCGGTGGTGGGTACCTCGCCCTCCGCGGCCTGCTCGACCTCGACGAGGCGCTGACACCGCTCCCCCACCCGCGCGACGGCGCCGAGCTGGTCGAGACCGGCAGCTACGGGCTCGTCCGGCATCCGATCTACGGCGGGATCGTCATCGCTGCGGCCGGGTACGCGCTGGTCACAGCGTCGGTGCTCGCCCTCGCCGGCGCCGCGGTGCTGCTCGTGTTCTTCCGGCTCAAGTCCGGCCGCGAGGAGGCCTGGCTGCGCGACCGCTACCCGGGCTACGAGGCGTATGCCGCCCGCACGAAGCGGATGATCCCCTGGCTCTACTGACCTTCAGCCGGCCAGGTCGCGTCGCGCGAGCTCCTTGAGCAGGCGGTCGATCGCGTCCAGGAACGGCTCGGTGACGTCGCGCGGCACGACATCGCGCACGGAGTCCTTGGGGCCGTAGGCGGAGCGGGCACGGAGCGCGCAGCGACGTAGGTCGACGATGTCGTCATCGCGCAGGTGGTCCGGCAGCGGCTCTACGTAGGCGGTCCAGCGGGCGCTGCCGGCCTCCCGGACGGCCGCGAGCAGGCGGTCTCCCGCCCGCGCCGCGGCCAGGGCCGCTTCGTCGATCGCCGGACGCTCGTGGCGGGCGGGTCCGCGCCTCGCCCTAGGGTTGCCTCGGCCGGCCGTCACGTCCCGAACTGGGGCGCGGGATCCGAGGCGGGCGGGCGCACCAGGACGAGCCCGAGCCGCTTGCGCTCCGACCCGTTGACCAGGATCCGGAACGAGTAGTCGCCGGGGCTCGGAAACGTCAGGTTCCAGAGGTCGATGCTGAAGGTGAGGATCGCGTCGCGCGCGTCCGGGTTGCCGTGCGCCATGAGGCTGCCCGTCGCGCCGGTCACCTCCGAGCCGTCCGGGTCCAGGAGGACGATCCGCAGCTCGTGCTCGCGCTCGGTCTCGGGGGCGGTCACGACGAGCCCGACCACCAGGGCGATGTGCGGGTGGCGCAGCGGGAACGACCGCCCGCCGATGCGCGTGATGCCGCCGCCCAGCACGTTGAACTTGTGCCCGGGCTGGGTCTCGGCCGCGTCGGCCAGGAAGGCGAAGTCGATCTCCGGCATGGCGCGATGGTAGCCCGGCCGTCAGGCGTCCGCCCGGCGCTCGCCCGCGGACCTGACGGCGGCCACCCGCTTGGGCGAGGCCGCGAGCTCGGGGACCGGCGCGGCGCCTCCATGGCCGCCGGGCCCGGGGCGTCCGGCCTCCTCGGCGAAGGTGACGTGCGAGAGGGGCACGAGCGGCTCGCCGCGCAGGACACGGGCCAGGTACTCCCCGGTCGGCGAGCCCTCGATGGCGGCGACGGCCTCGGGCGTGCCCTCGGCGATGACCCGACCGCCGCGATATCCGCCCTCGGGCCCCAGGTCCACGATCCAGTCCGCGGTCTTGATGACGTCGAGGTTGTGCTCGATGACGAGGACCGTGTTGCCGTTGTCCACGAGCCGGTGCAGGACGTGCAGGAGCTTGTCCACGTCGGCGAAGTGGAGGCCGGTCGTGGGCTCGTCGAGCAGGTACAGCGTCTTGCCGGTCGCGCGGCGTGAGAGCTCCGTGGCGAGCTTGACACGCTGCGCCTCGCCGCCCGAGAGCGTGGTCGCCGGCTGGCCGAGGTGCACGTAGCCCAGGCCCACGTCGAACAGCGTCTGGAGCTTGTTCCTGATGTTGGGCACCGCGGCGAAGAACTCGTTCGCCTCCTCGACGGTCATCTCGAGGACGTCCGCGATCGTGCGGCCCTTGTAGTGGATCTCGAGGGCCTCGCGGCCGTAGCGCTTGCCCTTGCAGACCTCGCACGGGACGTAGACGTCCGGCAGGAACTGCATCTCGATCTTGATGATCCCGTCGCCCTTGCAGTTCTCGCAGCGCCCGCCCTTGACGTTGAAGCTGAAGCGTCCGGGCATGTAGCCGCGCATCCGCGCCTCGGGGGTGCCCGCGAACAGCTCCCGGATCGGGCCGAACAGGCCCACGTACGTCGCCGGGTTCGAGCGCGGCGTGCGCCCGATGGGGCTCTGGTCGATCTCGATGATCTTGTCGATGTGCTGGACGCCGTCCACGGAGTCATGCCTGCCCACGGGCTCGCGCGACCCGGTGAGGTCCCGGGCCAGGGCGCGGTAGAGCACCTCGTCCACGAGCGTGCTCTTGCCCGACCCGGACACGCCGGTCACCGCGATGAACGTCCCGAGCGGGAACGTGACGTCGATGCCCTGCAGGTTGTGCTCGCGCGCGCCCTTCACCACGAGGTGCTTCCCGTTGCCCCGGCGCCGCTTCTCGGGGATCGCCACGGAGCGCTCGCCGCGCAGGAACGCGCCGGTGATGGACCGTGGCTCCGCCAGGACCGCCTCGAGCGGGCCGTTCGCGATGATCTCGCCGCCGTGCTCGCCGGCCCCGGGCCCGATGTCGATGACCCAGTCCGCGGTCCGGATCGTCTCCTCGTCGTGCTCCACGACGAGCACGGTGTTGCCGAGGTCCCGGAGACGCGTGAGCGTCGCGATGAGCTTGGCGTTGTCCCGCTGGTGGAGGCCGATGGAGGGCTCGTCCAGGATGTAGAGCACGCCCATGAGCGTGGTGCCGATCTGGGTCGCGAGGCGGATCCGCTGGGCTTCGCCGCCCGAGAGGCTGATGCTCGCGCGGTCCAGCGTCAGGTAGTCCAGGCCGACGTCCACGAGGAACCCGAGCCGCGCCACGATCTCCTTGAGGACCTGGCGGGCGATCGTCCGCTCGCGCTCCGTGACGCGGTCACTCAGCTCCGCCGCCCAGTCCAGCGCCTCCGTCACGGACAGGCCGGACACGTCCGAGATGCTGCGCGCGTCCACGGTCACCGCGAGGACCTCGGGGCGGAGCCGGCTGCCCGAGCATGTGGGGCACGGCTTCTGGACCATGAACTTCTCGAGCTCGGTCCGGATGTACTCCGACTCGGTGTCCTTGTAGCGGCGCGAGAGGTTCGTGATGACGCCCTCGAACGTGGCGACATAGCTGTTCTCGCCGCGCTCGTGCCGGTACTTGACGACGACCTTCTCGTCCTTGGGGGCGTTGAGCAGGAACTCCATCGCCTCGGGCGGGAGCTCCTGCACCGGCGTCGCGATGCTCCAGCCGTGCGACGCGAACACGGCGTCCGTGATCTTCATGCGCCACGAGATCTCCGTGGGCATCTTGTTCCACGGGACCAGGGCGCCGGCCTTGATGCTCTTGGTCCTGTCCGGGATCACGAGGTCCGGGTCCATGATCAGCTGCGTGCCGAGGCCGGTGCACGTGGGGCAGGCGCCGTGCGGCGAGTTGAACGAGAACGAGCGGGGCTCCAGCTCGTCGATCGTCGTGCCGTCGTAGGGGCACGAGTAGCGCTCCGAGAAGATGCGCTCCTCGAAGGCGGGCGTCTCGCCGTCGCGCGGGACAGGCGCGACCGCGACCACGCCCTCGCCCAGGCGCAGGGCCGTCTCAATGGAGTCCGCGAGCCGCGCCGTGTCCGGGTCCGGGACGGCCGTGCCCGTGCCCGGGTCGACGGGTCGCCCGTGGGCGTCCTTCGCCCAGCCCTCGGGGGCGTCCGCGCGGCGGACGATGAACCGGTCCACCACGACCTCGATCGTGTGGCGCTTGTACTTGTCGAGCGTGGGCGCCTCGGACAGGTCGTACTGGATCCCGTCGACCCGGACGCGCACGAAGCCCTGCTTGCGGGCACCCTCGAAGACCCGGTCGCCCTCGGTCTTGCGGTCCTTGATCAGGGGGCCCCAGGACCAGGAGGCGCGTCCCCTCGGGCTGGGCGAGGACCTGGTCCACGATCTGGCTGACCGTCTGGCGCTCGATCTCGCGGCCGCACCTGGGGCAGTGGGGGTGCCCGATGCGCGCGAACAACAGGCGCAGGTAGTCGTAGATCTCGGTGACGGTGCCGACGGTCGACCGGGGGTTCCTGCTGGCGCCCTTCTGGTCGATGGAGATCGCGGGCGAGAGGCCATCGATCTGGTCGACGTCCGGCTTCTCCATCTGGCCCAGGAACTGGCGGGCGTAGGCGGAGAGGCTCTCCACGTACCGGCGCTGACCCTCGGCGTAGATCGTGTCGAAGGCGAGGCTGGACTTGCCGCTCCCGGACAGGCCGGTGATCACGACCAGGCGGTCACGCGGGAAGGTGACGCTGACGTTCTTGAGGTTGTGCTCGCGCGCGCCGCGCACGACGATTCGATCCTGGGGCACGGCGATAGTCTACCCGAACCCGGCCAAACTGAACACCCGTTCTACACGTCGGTCAGTCGCCCGCCACGGGAACCACGACGTGGTCATCGATGGGCCAGGGGGCCGGCTCTGCTGCGGGCCCCTCGTCGGACCCGGGCGGCCACGGTCGCAACGCTCCGGGCTCGGACGCGTACCACAGCACGCCGCCCGTACCGTCCGGCGAAGGCACCACCCGGAGACTGCCACCGTACCTGCGCTCGCCGGGGGCGATGGTGATCGAAGTCACCGCGGACACGAAGGGCGGCCCGAGCGCGGCCCAGTCGCCGGCGATCCACGCCTCGGCTTCGGACGCCGTCACGGCCCGCGCCGCGCCGTCGTCGGCCCGGAGGGGCATCACCACGGCCAGCGTGCGACTCCTGCCCGTGGTCGACTCGTACACGACGTGGTATTCGACGCCCGTCAGCGTGGCCGGCGTCACCTCGATGCCCGCCTCGGTGGCAACGACGGTCACGCGTCGTAGGTCGTCCTGGAGGACGATGCCCGTCCGTGAGAACCCGACCGCCGTGAGCCCCGCCCCCGCGACACAGACTGCGGAGACCGCGACGACCGCCGCCGCGACGACCCGTGGGCCTCGGCCCGCCGGACCGCGACGCCGGACGGCGGCAGCGGCCGCGAACCCGGCGGTGACGACCAGCACGGCCCCCACGATCGCGATGAACGCCGCGTCACGCCAGGCGTCAACCGTGGCGATGGACGGCGAAACATTGAGCACGAGGTCCGTCCAGGCCGCCAGGACGAGTGCCGCGCCCGCGACCACCCAGAGCGCGGTCAGTGCCCACCCGCGCAGGGATGGCGCGACCGACCCGGCGAGGGCTCCGAGGAAGGCGATGAGGAGGAGCGGGACGACCGGGGACGTCGGCCCCGAGGTGTTGGGCGGCAGCAGCTGCGACACGGCGAGCGGCAGACCGACCCCGACCACCGCGATGACCACCACGCAGACCGCCACTTGCCGGACCCTACCACGCAACGACAACGCTGCCTCGTGGGCGCCATCCCGCCGGTGCCCCGGGGAGCGCGTCAGGAGGCCGACGGCACCGCGACGCTATCCTGGCAGATCTTCCAGGCGCCGGCCTCGCGGACGAGCCGCACGGACTGCTCGAGCGGGATGTCCTGGCCGTAGGACTGGAGCGTCTTGAGCAGCGCGTCGAGCTGCTCGTCGGTCATCGTCGTGCCCTGGCCCTCGAGCATCGTCTTGAGGACCGGCTTCATGGCCGCCGCCTCGAACGTGACCTTGAGCATGCCGCTGACCGGGACCTGCGCGACATCGCCATCGATGGCCGCGTCGCCCAGCTTCACGCCCTTGACATCGAGGCTCACGGCGTCAAGGAGCGCCTGCGTGTCCATGCCCGGGATGAGCTCGCCGGTCCCGAGGGCGCCCGCGATCCCCAGCTGGTCCCGGATGAGGTCCTCCTGGCCGGCGCAGGCGAGGCCGCGGAGGCCGTCGATGTCCTTGGCCGCCACCCTGGTGAGGGCCTCGTTCACGACCGCGCCGGGACCATCGGTGGGGGCGCCCGGCGCGCACGCGGCGACGGCGAGCAGCAGGGCGGTGGACGTGGCGAGGGCCGCGAGACGGCGGCGCGGGGCCGCGGGGACGAGCATGCGCATGGCGCAAGGCTACCCCCGCACGCGGATCACTGGCGGCGGCGCGGCCGGAACATGGCGTGGGGGTCTGGCAGGAAGCCCAGCTTTCGGTACCACGCCTCCAGGCCCGGGGTGGCGGCCAGCGAGAAGCGGACGAGGTCCCGGCCGTCCGTGAGGAGGTGCATCATCCGCTCTCCGATCCCGAGCCCCTGATACCCCGGGTGCACGACGACCGTGGCGATGATCGCGTTCTGGGACCCGTCCGTCATGGAGCGCGCGGTCCCGATGAGCCGGTCCCCGTCCCAGGCCGTCGCGAAGTCGATCGTCCCCGCGAGCGCCCGTTCCAGCGAGGCCGGCTCCGACGCCCGCAGGTCCCACCCGACCGACCGCAGCAGCGTCACGACCTCGCCGGTGTCCGGGATCCGGTCCAGCACGACCTGCACCCGCTCCCCCGTCCCGTCCGCGCGCACGAGGCGCCGCTCCAGCTCCCAGAGGTGGTCGAAGCCGTGCGCCTGGAGACGCCGCAGGGCCTTCGCCAGCGTCCATGTCTCGCCGTGGCGGTCCGCCGTCTCCGAGCCGCCGTCCGCGAGGCCCAGCGTGTGCAACCGCTCGGTGACCCACGCCCGCGACCCCGCGAGCGCGTCGCGTGCCGGCACGTCGTCCAGCGGCCCGTCGTACCGGCCGCCGCCGGGCAGCCGGCCGACCAGCCAGACCTCCGCCCCCGCGACATGGCGCAGGACCGCGTCAGGCGTCCGCTCGCCGCGAGCCTCGTTCGTGGGCAACGGGCCGTGCACGGCCCCGTGCGCGTCGACGCGATCGGCGGCGCCGAGAAGATCCTGGCGCGCCCAGGCGAGGCGCCGGAGCGCCGTCGCGACCTCCTCCTGGGTCACGGGCCGGCGGTCGCCCGGAAAGGTCGCGTTGATCTCGTAGCCGTCCGCCTCGCGACGCGCGGGGAAGTCCCCGGCCTCCTCGTAGCGCCAGATCCGCGGGATCCCGGCCTCGTCGCCGTGCGCCTCGAGCCACGCCCGGACGCGTGCCGCCTGCGTGATCGCGAGGCTGAGCGCGCGGGTCTTCGTGTCGGCGACCGCGAGCACGCCCGGGAGGTCCGTCACCCAGCCCGCGATCCTGCCGCCGTCGTAGCCCGTCTCGAGCCAGACCGGGAGGTGCGCGAAGCCGTCCAACGGAGGCGGCGGACCCTCGCGCAGCTCCTCGGTGACGTCGCGCTCCTGACCGGGCACGGCGCTCAGTACCCCCGGGCGCGGCGGTTCGGCCGGCCGCCGGTGCGCTTGCGGATGTTGGGCGTGACGGTGTGGTCCCACGTCGGGCGGTCCAGCCAGCGGGCCTGCCAGCCGGCGGCGTCCTCGTCGTCGTGCTCGTCGCGGATGCCCGGGAACAGCTCGTTGGCGGTACCCGTGAGCTCGGCGTCCACGTTCCCCGGCTCCTCGCCGGCCTGGAGCACGCGGACCTCGGTGACCTCGAACGACGACTCGTGCCCGCCCTTCCCGCCCTTGCCGCCGGGTCGATGCGCCGCCGCCCGCTCCTTCGCCGGCAGCAGCGCGTCCTTGGCGGCCCGCTCGGCGGCGCGCGCCACGACGACCGAGGCGTCCTGCTCGAGGACGCGCAGGCGGATCTGCTGGATCTCGTCACGGATCGCGGCGGCGCGCTCGAACTCGAGCTCCTTCGCCGCCCGCTTCATCTCGGCCTCCATCTGGGCGACCAGCCGCTCCACCTCGGCCTTGTCGGCCGCCTCGAGCGTCGCCGCCCGACGCTCCGATGTGTACATGACGGTGTTCTCGGCGACGGCCCTCAGCCGGTCGTTGATGTCGTGGAGGCCCTTGATGATCGTCATCGGCTCGATGCCGTGGTCGGTGTTGTGCTGCACCTGGGCGGCTCGCCGGCGGTCCGTCTCGTCGATCGCAACCCGCATCGACTCCGTCACCGTGTCGGCGTACATGATCACCTCGCCGCCGGTGTTGCGCGCAGCTCGGCCGATCATCTGGATCAGCGACCAGGCGCTGCGCAGGAACCCCTCCTTGTCCGCGTCGAGGATCGCCATCAGCGTCACCTCGGGCAGGTCCAGGCCCTCGCGCAGGAGGTTGATGCCGACGAGGACGTCGTACACGCCGAGCCGCAGGTCGCGCAGGATCGCGACGCGCTCAAGGGTGTCCACCTCGGAGTGGAGGTACTGGACCTTGATGCCCAGCTCCTTGAGGTAGTCCGCGAGGTCCTCGGCCATCTTCTTGGTGAGGGTCGTGACCAGGGCGCGCTCGCCCTTCTCCACGCGCTTGCGGATCTCCTCGAGGAGGTCGTCGATCTGGTGGGCCGTGGGCCGGACGCTGATCGGCGGGTCCACGATGCCCGTGGGGCGGATCAGCTGCTCGACGATCTGCTGGCTCTTCTCGTGCTCGTACGGGCCGGGCGTTGCCGACACGTAGACCGCCTGGTTGACGTGGACCTCGAACTCCTCGAACGTCAGCGGCCGGTTGTCCAGGGCGGACGGCAGCCGGAACCCGAAGTCGACGAGGATCTCCTTGCGGGTCCGGTCGTTCTTGTACATGCCGACGACCTGCGGGATCGTCATGTGCGACTCGTCGACGATCAGGAGCCAGTCCGGCGGAAAGTAGTCCAGCAGGGTCCACGGCCGGCTCCCGGGCTCGCGCTGGGAGAGGTGCCTGCTGTAGTTCTCGACGCCCGAGCAGTAGCCGAGCTCCCGGAGCATCTCGAGGTCGAAGGTCGTGCGCTGGCGGAGACGCGCCGCCTCGAGCGCCCGGCCCTCCGCCTCCATCTGGCCGACGCGCATCTCCATCTCGGCCTCGATGTCGGCGACGGCCTGACCCAGCTTGTCCTTGGGCGTCACGAAGTGGGTCGCCGGGAAGACGTTGAGCTCCTTGCGCTCGGCCAGAAGCTCGCCCGTGAGCGGGTCGATCTCCGTGATCCGCTCCACCACATCGCCGAAGAACTCGACGCGGACGACGATCTCGGAGCTGGCCGGGCCGATCTCCAGGGTGTCGCCGCGGACCCGGAACCGGGCGCGCGACAAGGCCGCGTCGTTGCGCTGGTACTGGAGGTCAACGAGGTGCCGCAGGACGGCATCCCGCCGGTACTGCCCGCCGACCTTCAGCCGCAGGATCGTGGCCCCGTAGTCAACGGGCGCACCGAGGCCGTAGATGCAGGACACGGAGGCCACGATGATCACGTCCCGCCGCTCGAAGAGCGCGTGGGTCGCGGCGTGCCGGAGGCGGTCGATCTCCTCGTTCCGGCTGGAGTCCTTCTCGATGTACGTGTCCGACCGCGGCAGGTACGCCTCCGGCTGGTAGTAGTCGAAGTAGCTGACGAAGTACTCGACGGCGTTGTCCGGGAAGAACTCGCGGAACTCGGAGTACAGCTGGGCGGCCAGGGTCTTGTTGTGGGCCAGGACCAGCGTGGGCTTCTGGTGTTCCTGGATCGTCCAGGCCATGGTCGCGGTCTTTCCGGAGCCCGTGACGCCGAGCAGCGTCTGGTGGCGCAGGCCGCGACCGAGCCCGCCGACGAGGCGTTTGATCGCCTGCGGCTGGTCCCCTGTGGGCTCGAATGGCGCTACGAGGCGGAAGTCGGGCACCCGTCCATCCTACCACGCGACACCCGATATCGAACATCCGTTCTCGCGGTCCCCGACCACCCGCCGGGCCCACTGGTACCAACGGGGTCTGCCCCGACGTGTCGCCAGGAGGCAACGTGCGGAGCGGCACGCACTGCGGCGTGCCCTCGCGTGCGTGTCGCGGTCAGGTGACACCCACGGCGCCTCGAGGATCCGCCGGAGGAGGCGCGGCACAAGCCACGGGCCGGCCGAGACGCCGGTCGCCCGGGAGGTCAGCCGATGGAGATGGAGTACAAGGACCCGTCCAGGAAGGGGCGGTGGATCGTGCTCCTCGGGGTGGTCCTGGCGGTCGTCGCTGGCGCTTCCGCGTTCTTCCTCATCAACAACGCGCAGCAGCAGGCCGGCACGACCGGGCTCAAGACGGTGGAGGGCTACGTCGCGGCTAAGCCGATCCTCGCGCGCAAGCCGATCCTCGCCGAGGACATCACGCTCCGGAAGGACATCCCGCTCGACAACACGAACGTGGGCGTCATCGCGGACCCCAACCTGCTCGTCGGACACCTCCTCGCCGTGGACGTGACGCAGGGCCAGCTCCTCACGCAGAACCTGCTCACGTCCGGCACGGTCGGCCTGGGCTTCGCGATCCTGCGCCCCGAGGAGACGGTCGACGCGGACTCGGAGGCGTGGCGGGCCGTGTCCATCACGGTCTCCGACGACCGCGCCGTCGGCGGCGTGCTCGGCGCCGGCATGAGCGTCGACGTGTTCCTCACCCAGACGGTCACCGTGCCCGTGGAGCCGCCCGTCATCTCCACGGACCCAGGGGCAACGCCGGCCCCCGCGGTCAGCGCGCTCGACGGCTTCGAGAGCGGGCGATCGACGAAGGTCACGTACCAGGGGATGAAGATCCTTGCCCGCGCCGGCACCTCCTATATCCTCAAGGCGCCGCTCATCGTCGCCGAGGAGATCAGCCACATGCAGGCCGACGGCAGCGCCCTGTTCAGCATGGCCCTGCGCCCGGACCAGGACGTGCGCATCCTCGACGTGTCACTCCTCGGCGCGACGACGAACCGCATCATCGAGCGCTACGGCCTCCCGATCCCGCAGCCGTTCCCGGCGGTCGACGGCGCCAGGCCGTCCAACCCCCCGATCCCCGAGCTGACCCCGGCGCCGTCGCCGACCGAGACGCCCGCGGAGCCCGGCTCCTCGGCGGCCCCGTCCGTCGCGCCGGGCGGCTGATCCGGCCCTCGCTAACCAACGCCCAGCCGGCGAGTCCGGCACCCGCCTCATCGCGGCCCACTCCGTCGCGCGTCGCTGACCCGACGCGCCTCCCAACCGCCCGGCCGGGCCCGTCCCGGCCGGGCGGCCTCCGTCCCCGGGCCGCATGCGTCACCGGACTCGATCGAGCGCCGCCGCAAGCGCCCGAGCGACGGCCCGGCGCGTCTCCCCCGCTCCGCCGGACGTGTCGAGGACGCGGGTCGCGGCGGGGCGGAGCCGCTCGGTCATCCCCGCCTGGGCCGCGACGCGCTGCTCGGCGTCCGCGGCAGGCGTCCCGCGTGCCACGAGCCGCTCGCGCTGCGCGGCCGCGTCGCAGGTCACCAGCCAGACCTCGTCGCACAGGTCCGCGAGGCCGCCCTCCACGAGCTTGATCGCCTCGATGACGACCGCCGGTGCCCCCGACGCCTCCGCATCCGCGACGGCCTCGATGATCCGCGGCCGGACCGCCGGGTGCACGAGGACCTCCAGGTCGCGCAGCGCCGCCGGGTCGACGAAGACGAGGCGGCCCAGGGCCGCGCGGTCCAGCGTCCCGTCGACAGCGGTCACGGCCCCCCCAAACCTGGCGAGGATCGCATCGTGAACCGGGGTCCCGGGGGCTGCAACGTCGCGCGCGACCCGGTCGGCGTCCACCGCCCGCGCCCCGAGCTCCGCGAGCCAGCGCGCGACCTGGGACTTGCCGCAGCCGATGGGGCCCGTCAGGCCGATGCGGATCGTCTCCATGCGCCGCTCGCGCGCCGGGCCGATCGCCGGCTCCGCCGCGGGCTCCCGGTCGGGGTGGTCGCCGATCACGGCGCCAGCTCCTCGAGCTCCAGCCAGGCGTCCTCGGCCTCCGCGAGCACCCGCTCCACGTCCGCGAGCTCGCTCGTGACCCGGCGCATCTCCACGAAGTTCGCGGCGACCGAAGGCTGGCCCATCGCGAGCTCCAGCTGGCCCTTCCGCAGGCCGAGGCGCGAGAGCTCGGAGTCGAGGGCCTCACGGCGGCGGCGGTACGCCTCCTTGCTGATCTTCGGCTTTGGCCTGGCGCGCGGTGCGGGGGTCGCACGGGCTGACGCGGCGCCGGTGCCGGTGGCAGCACCGGTGCGGGATCCGGGGCCGAAACCGGAGGCGGTACCGGGGCCGGAGCCGGGCCCCTTCGCGGCCTTGCGGTCCACGGGCCCGGCACTCCCCGTCGAGACCGGCACGGCCTTCGCCCCCGGCGCGCCCGGCCTGAGCCGGTTCTGGCGGCGCTGCGCCTCCGCCTGCACGGTCCAGCCCTCGCCGACGGCCTGGCGCCAGGCGCGATACCCGCCATCGAACGGGACGGCCAGCGCCTCATCCACGACCCACAGCTTCTCGCAGATCGTCTCGAGCAGGCGCCGGTCGTGGGAGACGAGGAGCAGCGTTGTCGGGGACTCGTTGAGGAACGCCTCGATCGCCTCGCGCGCCGCGATGTCGAGGTGGTTCGTGGGCTCATCGAGGAGCAGCAGGTTCGAGGGCATGATCCCGAGCAGCGCGAGCTCGAGGCGCGACCGCTCGCCGCCCGACAGCGCCCGGACCTCCTTGAACGAGTCGTCGCCGCGGAACAGGAAGCGGGCGAGGTAGCCGCGCGCCTCGCCGGCCGTGAGCGGCATCGCCTCCATGATCGCGTCGAGGACCGTCGCCCCCGGGATCGCGGCGTCCCGCAGCTGGGCGAGGTAGCCGGGCTGCACCTGGTGGCCGAAGGCGACGATCCCGTCGAGCGGCGGCAGGTCGGCGGCGATCGTGCGCAGGAGCGTCGTCTTGCCGGCGCCGTTCGGCCCCACGATGCCGATCCGGTCCCCGCGCTGCGCGGCGAGGAACGGGGCCCGTGCCACCACCACGGGCTCAGCGGCGTCCGACCCGTCCGGCCGCAGGGCTCCGCGGCCCGGCAGGTAGCCGACGGCGAGGTCCTCGAGACGCACGACGAGCTCGCCCGAGCGCACCGGACCGCCCGCGAGCGCCGCGCCGTGGAGCCGGAGCGAGCGCGAGCTCTTCCGCGGCGCCTCCACCTTCTCGGCCTTGAGCTTCTCGAGGCGCGCCTCGTGCTCGTGCATCTTCACGTGCTTGCGCTGGCTGCGGTAGCGCTGGACGAGCTCCACCTCGCGTTCGATGGCGCCCGACTGGTTCTCGGCCTCCTTCTCGGCGCGCACGTCGCGCTCGACGCGCTGGCGGTGGTAGGCGCTGTAGTCGCCGCGGAAGACGGTGAGCCGCCGCTCGCGGAGCTCCCAGACGCGGGTGACGGTCGCGTCGAGGAACGCCCGGTCGTGCGAGGCGACGAGGAGCGCCCCCGTGCGCCGGCGGAGATGCTCCTCGAGCCACTCGATGGCGTTGATGTCCAGGTGGTTCGTGGGCTCGTCGAGCATGAGGTGGTCGGGGTTCGCGACGACGAGCCGCGCCAGGGCCGCCCGGGTCTGCTGGCCGCCCGAGAGCGCCGTCGGCGGACGGAGCCACTCGTCGCGGGCGAACCCGAGGCCCGAGAGCGCCTCGTCGACCCGCTGGTCGAGCGTGTAGCCGCCGAGGATGTCGAAGCGGTGCTGGAGCTCGGCATAGCGCGCCCCGGCGGCGTGGCCGCCGTGCTCGAGGCGCGACAGCTCGGTGGCCATCGTCTCGAGGTGCGCGGCACCGCGGCGGATCGCTGTTCGCAGGTCCGGCGCCGCCATGAACGCCTCGTCGAAGTGCGCCTCCTGGCTCAGCAGCCCGAGGCTCAGCCCGCGCCGGCGCGTGACGACCCCGCGGTCCGACTCGTCGCGCCCGGACACGATCCGCAGCAGCGTCGTCTTGCCGGCGCCATTGGGGCCCACGAGGCCGATGCGCTCGCCCGGGGCGATCGCGGCGTCGATCCGGTCGAGGATGACGAAGGTGCCGATCTCGCGGGTGACGCCCTCGAGGCGCACGAGGCTCATGCGCCGGCCCCCGCCCGGGCCGCAGCGCGCCGTGCCGCCGCGGCTGCCTTCGTCCGCGTGGTGCGCTCGCGGGCCTTCGCCGCCTCGTCCACGGTCCGTCCCAGCGCGCCCTCGCCGTCGAGCTCCACCCAGCGCCGGCCCCGGCGACCCGTGGGGGTTCGGCCCGGCCGCGGGGTCATCGTGGACAGCAGCTTCGTCGCCCCCGGGCGGTCCGAGGCCGGGAGCCGCTGGCAGAAGGAGCAGAAGTGCGTCGCCCGGATCCCGATGACGATCCGGCGGATCGGCCGGCCGCAGCGCGGGCATGGCTGACCCGTGCGCTGGTAGACGTCCAAGCGCTCCTGCATCTCGCCGTCCCCGTCGGGCGCCGTGTAGTCGTCGATGGAGCTGCCGCGTCGTTCGACCGCCTCGCCCAGGATCTCGAGGACGTTCCGGTACAGGGTGCGCTCGTCCTTCGGACGCAGCGTCGACGCCGTGCGCAGCGGGTGCAGCCGCGAGCGCCACAGCGCCTCGTCCGCGTAGATGTTGCCGATGCCCACGACGAACGCCTGGTCCACCAGCAGCGGCTTGAGCCTGGCCCGCCGACCGCGCAGCCGGGCCCGCCACGCGCGCAGGGTGAAGCGCGCGTCCAGGGGCTCCGGGCCCAGCGCGTCAAACGGGTCGTCGTCCGCCGCGTACAGCCCGATCCGCCCGAACTTGCGCACGTCGCGGAACCGGATCTCGCGGCCGTCGTCGAGCACGAGCGCAGCCCGCTCGTACGGGTCGACCGGCAGCCCGGCCGGAACGACGAACAGCTGCCCGGTCATCTTGAGGTGGATGGTGAGGAAGGCGCCGCCGTCGAGGTCGATGAGCACGTTCTTGCCGCGCCGGCCGACGCCCTCGATCCGCCGGCCCGTGACCCCGGCCCGGAAGGCATCCGGGTCCCCGTCACGCAGCGTCCGGGCCCACGCGACGCGCGCGCCGGCGATCCCCGGGCCGGCTCCGCCGCCGTCGGGCAGCAGGTGGCGCCGGAGGTCGCGGGCGACCGTCTCGACCTCGGGTAGCTCAGGCATCGCCGGAGACGATAGGGCACGTGCGACAGCCGCGCGCCGCGGCTCGCGCCGAAGCCTCGACCTCGGGCACCATATCGATGCCCATGACAGCCGTGATGACGCCCGCCCGCGCCCGCCCCGCCAGGACCGCCGTGAGCGCCATCTTCTTCGTGAACGGCGCGATCGGGGCCTCAATCCTCCCGCGCCTGCCGGCGATCAAGGACGGCCTCGGGCTTTCGAACACCGAGCTCGGATCCGCGGTCGCGGCCATGCCCGTCGGCGGGCTGCTGGTGGGGGGCTTCGCAGGTCTGCTGATCGCCCGGCTCGGCAGCGGGCGGCTCACGACCCTCGCAGGGGTCCTGACGGCCGCGACGCTCATCGGTGTGGGCTTCGCGACCTCGTGGGCGACGCTCGCGCTCGCCTACCTCGTGATGGGCATCTTCGACGCCACGATGGACGCCTCGATGAATGCCCACGGGGTTGGGCTCCAGCGCCGCTACGGCCGCTCGATCCTGCAGGGCTTCCACGGCATGTGGAGCGTGGGCAACGTGGCGGCCGGCGTTGTCGGCGCCATCGCGGCCGCGGCCGGGGTCCCGGTCTCGCTCCACCTCTCGATCGCCGCGGTCGTGCTCGTGGCGACCACCCTGGTCGCCGGACGGTCCGTGCTCCCCGCCTCCGTCGCGGACGCCCACGTCGATGACGGAACGACCAGGCAGCCGATCACGGTGCGCAACCTGCCGCGCCTGCTCAAGGTGCTGGTGCCGATCGCCCTCCTCGGGATCCTGTGCGTCCAGCTGCAGAGCTCCGCCGCGACGTGGAGCGCCGTCTACGTGGCCGAGGTCCTGGGCCAGCCCTCCGGCATCGCCGCGACCTCGTTCGTCGTCTACATGGCCGCGATGGTCGCGGGGCGCCTCACCAACGACCGCTGGGTGGACCGCTGGGGCAGCACGGCGGTGGTGCGCGCCGGGGCGCTCATCGGCTCCGGCGGTCTCACCCTCGCGATCATCGCCGCGCCACTCGGGGCGCCGCCGCTCGCCTTCGCCGGCTTCGCGGCCGTCGGGCTGGGCTCCTCGCCGATGTTCCCGGTCATGATCGCCGCCGCCGGATCCCGTCCGGGCATCCCGTCCGGGCACGGCATCGCCCTCTCAACCTGGCTCGTGCGGATCGGGCTGGTCATCGCACCGGCACTCGTCGGCGCGGCCGCGGACACCTGGGGCCTGGCCGCGGCCCTCGCGATCCCGCTGGTCGCCGGGCTCGTCATCGCAGCAGTCACGCCGCGGCTCACCGGCGAGACTCGGCGTCGTCGCGAGGCGATCCCGGGGGCGGCGGCGACCTGAGCTACCCCTCGAGGGCGGCCGGCGCCTCGGCCGCCTCCGCGAGGACCGCGTCCCGGCGCGAGACCGGTGTCATGCCCTCCCACGAATCGCCGGTCTTCGCCTCGACCGTGAGCGGGATCGATAGCGGCAGGGCGCCCTCCATCGCCTCGCGCAGGACCGGCAAGAGCCGGTCGACCTCGTCGCGCGGCGCCTCGAGCAGCAGCTCGTCGTGGACCGACAGCAGCAGGCGCGAGCGGAAGCCACCGTCGCGCAGGGCCTTGTCCATCCGGATCATCGCGATCTTCACGATGTCGGCGGCCGTGCCCTGGATCGGCATGTTGATCGCCATCCGCTCGCCGGCGGCCTTGAGCGCCCGGTTCGCGGAGGTGAGCTCCGGGATCTGGCGCTTGCGCCCCAGGAGCGTCGCGACGTAGCCCCGCTCCGCCGCGGTCTCGCGGATGTGGAGCATGTAGCGGCTGATACCGCCGTAGGCCGCGAAGTAGCCCGTGATGAACTCCTGCGCGTCGCCGCGGCTGATGCCGGCCCGGCTCGACAGGCCGAAGTCGCTCATGCCGTAGGCCAGGCCGAAGTTGACCATCTTGGCCATCGACCGCTCGTCGCCGGTGACGTCCTCGGGCGCCTTGCGGAGCACGCGCGCCGCGGTCTCGCGGTGGATGTCGGCATCGCGCGCGAACGCGTCGCGCAGGTGCTCGTCCCCGCTCACGTGCGCGAGGATCCGAAGCTCGATCTGGCTGTAGTCCGCGGCGACGAGCGTCGTGTCCGGCGAGCCCGCCACGAACGCGTGCCGGATCCGGCGGCCGAGCGGCGTGCGGATCGGGATGTTCTGGAGGTTGGGGTCCGAGGAGGACAGGCGCCCGGTCGCCGCCACGGCCTGGTGGAACAGCGTGTGGAGGCGCCCGTCCGGCCCGAGCAGGTTCGGCAGTGCCTCGACGTATGTCGAGCGGAGCTTGGTGTAGGTCCGCCACTCCAGCACCAGCTCCACGACCGGGTGCACGCCGCGCAGCTCCTCGAGGACCGTGGCGTCCGTGGAGTAGCCGGTCTTGGTCTTGCGGCCCTTCGGCAGGCCCAGCTCCACGAACAGGAGCTCGCCCAGCTGCTTGGGGCTGCCGATTGTGAACTGGTGGCCGACGACGGCAAAGATCTCCGCCTCGAGCCGCGCGATCTCGGTCGCGAACTCGCGCTCGAGCGCGGACAGCGCGACCTGGTCGAGCGCGACGCCGGCCGCCTCCATCCGGGCGAGGATCGGGATGAGCGGGAGCTCCATCTCATTGAACAGGCGCGCGACGCCCTCGTCGCGCAGCGACTGCTCGAGGCTGGGCCGCACGGCCAGCGCGGCGAGCGCCTCGAGACCCGCGATGGCGGTCGGCGGGAGGCCGGCGGCGGTGGGCGGCAGGACGAGGTCCAGCCGCTCAGCGACGACGTCGGCGATCTTCTGGGCCCGCAGCGCCGCGTTGACGAGGTAAGCCGCGATCTGGGTGTCGAAGGCGACGGGCGTCGGGACCGCGTCCGGCGCCTCCGCGAACCGCGCGGTGAGCAGCGGCTTGGTCTCGTGGCCCACGAGCCGGGCATCGATCCGCTCCAGGAGGTGGCGCAGCGCGATCGAGGCAGCGGGTCCCTCCGCGGCGACCACGCGTCCGTCCCCACCCGCGACGGCGAGGGCGAGCGGCGTCCCGGCGAGCGGCCGGGGGTCGTCCAGGATGACCGCGACGCCGACCGCGTCCTGCTCGCGCAGCCACGGCTCCAGGGTCGCCACGCGGGCCTCGTCCGCGAGCTCGATCCGGCCCGGGTCCACGATGGCGGCCGCGAGGGCCCCCGGCAGGTCCCCTGACGCGGCGGCGAGGGCCTCGGCCCGGGCCTCCACGGCCGCCGAGGTCACGGCGATCGGGTGCGGTCGCTGCTGGGCCTGGCCGGCCGCGCCGCCGCCACCGCTCGACACCATGTCGAAGTCCATCGAGAGCTGGAGCGAGCCGTCGTCCGAGCGGGGCCGTAGCGCGCCTCCCCCACCACCGCCGAACCGCGAGCCGGCGGGGCCTCCGGGGCCGCCCGGCCCGTGCCCCGCGCCGGGTCCAAGGCCCTGGGCCGCCGGGAAGCCCGCGTCGCGCAGGTCGCGCATGGCCGCGATGGCCTCCTCCGGCCGCTCCCCGGTGAGCGGGGGCAGCCGGTCGATGAGGGTTCGGAACTCGTACTCGCGGAAGATCCGGACCACGGCCTCGCGGTCGTACTCCCCCACCACGCCCCGGTCGGGGTCCAGCACGACGTCCACGTCGCGGACGAGACGCATGAGCTCGCGGCTCTCGAACACCGTCTCGCGGTGGTCGGCCAGGAGCGGGCGCAGCTTCTCGGGCGTCACCTCGTCGAGGTGCTCATAGAGCGCGTCGAGCGTGCCCCAGGTCGCGATCAGCTTGGACGCGGTCTTCTCGCCGACCCCCGGGATGCCCGGGATGTTGTCGGTCGGGTCACCCTTGAGCGCCTTGTAATCGAGCATCTGGTCCGGCCGCAGGCCCCAGCGCTCGTCGACCTTCGCGACGTCGTAGCTGACCGTGTTCGACACGCCGCCGCGCAGGCTGACCATCAGCTTCGTGCGCTCGGTGACCAGCTGGAGCATGTCCAGGTCGCCGGTGAGGATCGTGACCTCGAGGCCCGCCGCCTCCGCCTGCCCCGTGAGGGTGGCGATGACGTCGTCCGCCTCGAAGCCCTCGCGCTCGTAGACCGGGAACCCCAGCGCGGCCACGACGTCGCGCACCTTCGGGATCTGCTCGCGCATGTCGTCCGGCATCTTGCTTCGGGTGCCCTTGTACTCCGCGTAGCGCTCGTGGCGGAAGGTGGGGCTTGCCGAGGTCGAAGGCGACCGCGATGTGCTGGGGATGCACGTCAGCGATCGCGCGCAGGACGATGTTCGTGAAGCCGAACACGGCCGTGACCAGCTCACCCTTGCTCGTGGTCAGGGGCTGGTCGATGAGCGCGAAGTAGCCGCGGTAGATGAGCCCGTTGCCGTCGAGCAGCAGGAGGCGTTCCATCGGCTCCGAGCGTGCGGGTTGGGACATGGCCAGTGTAGCCGCGCGCATGCCCGGACCTGTCGAGATCCCGGGCTCCGTCCTTTCGCGCGATCCGGGGCCGGCACACCTGGAACGCCAGGGCGACCGACGCCCGGGCGACCGACCGCCGATGACCGACGCCCGGGCGACCGACCGCCGATGACCGCTGGGGCTCGAACCCCACGAAACCGCGACGGCGTGCGCACA
>JANNHX010000502.1:0-2293 GCA_031404615.1 Chloroflexota bacterium | reverse complement strand
TGTACACGGGCGCCGGGATCGTCGCGCGCGGCGAGCGGCCGCCGGCCTTCACGGCGCGGCGCACGGCGGCGAGCCGGACCGCGTCGGCCAGCGCGGCGTCGACGCCCTCGCCCGTGCGCCCGCAGGTCACGTGGGCCGGCGCGTTGAGCAGCTGTCCGAGACGCCCGCCATCGACGGTCACCCCGCGCTTCGCCGCCTCGTCGGCCAGGTTCGCGGCGAGCACCACGGGCAGCCCGAGGTCCCGGCAGGCGAGCGCGATCGGGAGGTGGCGCGCGAGGTTGCCCGCATCGACCACGACCAGGATCGCGTCGGGCGCCGCGGCGAGCAGGTAGGTCCAGAAGGGGTCGTCGCCCGCGGGTTCGTCGTCGAGCGAGCGCGCCCCGGGCAGGTCAACGAGCCATGCCTCGCGACCGCCGGCGGTGACCAGGCGGCGCTCCAGGCCCACGGTGGTACCGGGGGCGTTGGCGGTCTCGACGAAGCGGCGGCTCGCGCGGGCGAGGAACGTCGACTTGCCGACGTTGGGCCGACCGACCATCGCGACGATCGGCCGGCGGTCGGCCGTGTCGGTGGGGCTGGCACCCGGGGACGCGGGGTGGCAGGCCGGATCGGGCATCAGGCGGCAGGGTCTTCGCTGGCGGTGAAGGGCCGCGTCGCTACCTGGGCGGCCACCTTCGCGGAGAGGGCGAGGCGCGCCCGGCCCAGCTCGACGACGACCGGGCCGCCGAGCGGCGTGCGAGCCGTGACCACGACCACGCTGCCGGGGAGGATGCCCTCGCGTTCGAGCTCGGCGCGGTCGGGACCGTCGACGCCTTCGATGACCCGGCGCCAGCCGATGGCGACGCGCGACAGTGGGACGGACGCGTCTCCCTCGTGGGCGGGGAACACCGGCGTGGACGGGGTGGCGAGGACGGTCCGTGTCATGCCCGCAGTACATGGGATCAAGGTGCCTTGATGACAGGGACCAAGGGCACCTTCATCTCGGGACCCGCGGGCCGACCGGCCCGCCCGGCCCGCCGCCGGCTCCGTCCCGAATCTGGGTGAAGCGCCGCCGATTTCCCGAGATTCGGACCCATGTCGGGCCGCTCGATCATGCCCGGTCCCGGGCCGGATGGGGCCGACGGTGGGCCGAAGGACCCTGCCGGTATCGCCCGAGAACGCCCGAGGATGGCGGTAACTTCGACAAGATTTGGGAGATTTGGGAGATTTGGCGTCCCTGATGACCACGCGGACAAGCACGAAGGACCCCGGCTGGGTCTCGCTCACGGAGGCATGCACCCTGCTCGGCGTCTCGCCCTCCACCGTCCGGCGCTGGGCCGACACCGGCATGGTCCGGACCTACGTCACCCCGGGTGGTCACCGCCGCTTCTCCCGCGCAGGCCTCGAGGCGCTCCTGCCCGAAAAGCCCACCACCCGCCCGTCGCTCGGCGACCTCGGTGAGACACCGGGCCAGATGGCCCGGGGGTACCGCCGCGAGACCACGGACGAGACCGGCCGGATCCCGTGGGTCGCGGAGCTGGACGAGACGCAGCGCGAGCGGTTTCGCGGCTACGGCCGCAGCATCGTCACCGCCCTCGTCGCGGCCCTCGACTCCGAGGACGCGGCCACCCGAGCCGACCGTCTCCGCGAGGCCGAGGACGCCTGTGCCGCGTACGGCCGTGTCGCCGGCCGCGAGGGCCTGGGAGCGCCGATGACAGCCGACCTGTTCCTGCGCTTCCGCCGCCCGTTCGTGGCCGAGCTCGGCGCGCTCGCGCGGCGCCGCGAGTTCGATGCCTCCGCCACCTCGACCCTGATGGCCGAGGCCAACGCAGACCTCGACGGGCTCCTCCTCGCCACCCTCCGCGGTTGGGAGTCCGCCGCCCTCGCCGACCGCAGCCGATCCCGTCGCCCCAGCCGCCCCGCCCCGTCCACCGCGTCCTGACGTCCCCGGGAGCTTCATCTTGATCGATCCATCCACCGAGCCGGGCCTCGTCGCGTTCGTCACGCACGCCCGCAGCGTCCAGAGCGAGGAGCGTGAGGCGTTCGGGGACGCCGCAGCGGCCATCGCGGGCGACCCGCGGGCGATCCTGGTGCGCACCTGCCACCGGGTCGAGCTCTACGTCTCCACCCACCCGGGTGAGGGCGAGCACGGTGTGCGGCTCCCCGCGCTGCCCGATGGCGGGAGGCGACTCGAGGGCCTCGCCGCGGCCCGCCACCTGTTCACGGTCGCCGCGGGCCTCGACAGCGTCGTCGTGGGCGAGGACCAGATCCTGCACCAGCTCCGCGAGAGCCTCTCGGACCGGCACCTCCCCGGCGC
>JANNHX010000501.1:0-3698 GCA_031404615.1 Chloroflexota bacterium | reverse complement strand
TTTGCGGGCGTACCGGTGGACCGCTGCCATCATCTCCCGTGCATGGGCAGGGGTCGATGAAGGGTCGGTCAGGGCTTCGTCAAGACTCCGTCAACGCCCCGTGCAAGACCTCGATGCGTCAGGACCCGAACAGCGAGGTGATGGCGCCGAGGATCGTGCCCACGATGTCCAGGCGTCCCGGTGGTACGACGCCTGGCGCCGTCTGCCCGCTCGCCACAGTGTCAGCCCCGGCAATCACGGTCTCCCGCCCGCTGAGGAAGTGCGTGGGGCTCGACCAGTCATCGCGCGGCCACGGAGCCGTGACCACGCGCTCCGCGTGGACAGTGACCCGAGCTCGCGTCGGCTCGACGGTCGTTGAGATCGGTTGCGGGGTCGCCGGCGGGGTGGCGGTTGTGGCCGGGCTTGGCGCTGGCCGAGAGACCGCCACCGGCGTGGGCTTGGGCCCGGTCTTGGCTGTCGGCTTCGCAGCGGGGCGAGGGGTCGGCCTCGGTGTGGCCCTCAGGGTTGGCTTTGCGGTCGGTCTTGCGGTGGCCCTCGGCGTCGGCTTCGGGGTGGCCTTGGGCGAGGTCGAGCCCGACCCACAGCGATCCGCGAAGAGGACGGCCCAGACGTACCTCCCGTCCTCCGCGCGATAGGCACCGACGCCGATGGAGTCCCATGCCTCACCCAGGATGGCCGCTCGATGGCCGGCGGAGTTCATCCAGGCATCGAACGCCCACGCGGACACCTCTTCGGCTGATGCGCCTTCCCACGTCACCGTGCCGAGATTCTCGCCCGCCACCTTGAAGCAGTAGTCGTACTTGTACTGCAGGTACCAGAAGACCTTTCGGTCGGTGCCCTTGATCGTGTGTCCGAAGTAGTCGCGCTGCGCCATGTCCTTCGCCCGCCAGCGCGCGGCGGCCTGGAGCGTGGGATCCGGCTTGAGCGTCCGTAGCCCGGCCGACGCCCTTGCCTGGTTCTGCAGCGCGACCAGCTGATCCTCGGACGCCTTGCTGAACGCTCCGGGATCCCAGCCGAGCACTGGGGTAGGGGCGATGAGGAGACCGCCGGCAGACAGCCCGATGGCCAGGGCCAGGTTCATGAACAGCGTGGGGATCGTTCCTCGTCGGGCGCGGGAACGGCTGGAGGCTGGGACGGACACGATCGGTACCTGTTAGACATCCGGCGCGGTCGCGCCGTTCATTGACCTGATGGTCGGCACATTCGCGACCGCCGACCGCCCCGCGGTCGTCCCGCCTGTACGGCACTCAAGTACCCCGCTCCGATCGCCCGATTCTTAGCGTCGCTTCAGGTTCATCTCAGGTTCGCCGGGCAGCCTCCAGTCGCCCCGCTTCGTACCGGGCACACGGAGGATTCATGCCCCGAGGCACCCACTCCGGCCCAATGTGGCATCGGGTCGCGCAGCTGGTGATCGCAGCCGTCATGACCGTGACCCTCGTGGGGACCGGCGCGCCGACCCCACAGACGGTGATCGGCGACGAGCTCTCGGATGCGAAAGCTCAGCAGCGAGCGCTGCAGGCTCGCATTCAGCGCCAGCAGGAGTTGGTCACACGCTTGCGACGCTCGCAGGCCGCACTGCGCACGCGAATCGGGGCCACCACCGCATCGCTCGACGCGACCGTGACGGACCTGCGGACCGCGCGCCGGACGATCTCCGCCCTCCGTGGCGACATCCGCGTGGTGCGTGGCGACTATGCGCGCCTCGTCCTCGAGGTCGACCGGCTCGCCAGCGAGCTTCGCCTCGCCGAAGCAGAGGAGCGGGCCAAGCGAGCGGACCTACGCGAGCGCAAGGCGGTCCTGGCCGAGCGGATACGAGCAGCCTATGACGCCACACGCAGGTCGCCCTTCGAGGCGGTCCTCTCCGGGGCCTCCTTCACGGACTTGCTGGTCGAGGCCAGCCAGCAGTTGGACGCGGGCGTCCGGGACCAGGAGCTGGCCGAGCAGATTGCGCGTGACCGGGAGACCTTGTTCGGGCTCGCCGCCACCCTCAAGGCGCAGCGATCCCAGGCCGAGCAGCTGCGGCAGGAGGCAGCGGTCCAGAAGGCGACACTCGACGCGCGCCTCGCCGATCTCCGTGCCGCCGAACGGCGGCTCAAGGTCCTGCAGCGGCGAACCGAGGCGGTCCTGGCCGAGCAGCGTGCCGCCTACGGCAGGCTGGCAAAGGACCAGTCTCGCCTTCGGGCATCCATCGCGGCGACGGCGCGAGCGCAGCAGCGGCTCGAGGACCGCGTCAAGCGCCTGGTCGCCGAACAGGCATCGCGTGGGGGCATCCCCTCGAGCTTCAGCGGGACGATGCGCTGGCCGATGCCAGGCGCCGTGAGCCAGGACTATGGCTGCACGGGCTTTTCCTGGGAACCGCCCCGCGGTGACTGCGCCCACTTCCACAGCGGCATCGACATCGTGGCACCGGCCGGCACGCCGGTCCGGGCAGCTGCCGCCGGACGGGTGCTGTTCGTCGGCTACAACCCGTACGACGCCCCGAGCGACCCTGCTTGGATCGTGATCATCGCCCACAGCTCGTCGGTCCAGACGTGGTACGCGCACATGCAGCCGCGCCGGCCAGTCAAGGCCGGGGACATGGTCGAAGCCGGGCAGGTCATCGGCTACGAAGGAAACACGGGCCGCAGCACGGGTGCCCATCTCGACTGGCGGGTCATGCGGAACGGCGAGTTCGTCAACCCGCGCCTTTACCTCTGAGCCGCGCCTCCCGTCGGCGCTCGGTCGCAACTGGACATGCGCGGCGTACCCTGATGGCGCCCGGCGCTCCCGCACCTGGAGGTGTCCCATCCCTCTCGCCGCGCTTCTCCCATTCTTCTCGACCCTTGCCGGTGGTGTTGCGGCGCTGCGCCTGCGCCACCGCCTCCACCCATTCATGGCGCTCGCCGCAGGGCTCCTCGTGGCGACCGCGGTCGTCGACCTCCTGCCCGAGGCACACGCGCTCGTCGGCTCGGCAGGCGTCCTGGAGGTCGGCGTCGCGGCCCTGGCTGGATACCTCGCCTTCGCGTTCCTCGAAGCGTTCATCCACCAGGCAAGCTTTGAACACGGTACGCACGGGGATGACGCGGCCCCACCGGCGTCCGGGCGACGCGCACAGCTCGCGATCCTGCCTGCCCTCAGCCTCATCGCGCACAGCACGCTCGACGGGATGGCGATCGGCTTCGGGTTCCAGGCAAGCCCAAGCGTCGGGATGGTCGTCCTCCTCGCCGTGCTCGCCCACGACTTTGCCGACGGCCTCAACGTGGTGACCCTGGCCCTCGATGCTGCGAGTGGGGCCAAGGCGGCGGTGGCGCTCCTCCTGCTCGATGCGCTGGCACCCGTTGCCGGAGCTGCCATGAGCCTCGTCATCTCGATCGATGCGGCGGTCCTCGGCCTGCTGCTCGCCTGGTTCGCGGGCGTGTTCATTGCGATCGGTGCCGGTCACCTCCTCCCGGAAGCGCAGCATCACGATCGCAGGGCGGCTCCGCTGCTGGTGGGTCTCGCCACCGTGGGGGCTGCCATCGTGCTCGCCGTGCGCTCGCTCGCGACGTGAGTGTTCGCGACGGCGAGAGTGCGAGCGGTCAGGCAGGCAGCGATACGCGGGCGCGTCGGAGGCGAGGCAGGAAGCGCGGTGTCGCGGCTGCGTAGTCGTCGTAGCGCGTCCCAAAGCGCACCCGCATCTCGCGCTCCTCGGTGAGGGCCAATCGCCGGTAGGCGAAGGC
>JANNHX010000500.1:0-15878 GCA_031404615.1 Chloroflexota bacterium | reverse complement strand
CCATGGAACCGCACGACCGCCAGCGCCGGGTTCGTCACCGCCACGACCGGCGGCACCGAGGACTTGAAGCCCTGCGGCCCGTCCACCATGACGAGCGGGATCGCCTCGTCCTCGAGGAAGCGCAGCGTCCGCTCCAGGTTCTTCTCGTTGAACCAGGCCGCGTTGCGGAACTCGACCGCCACCCGCAGCCCGAAGGGCTCGAGCCCGGCCTTCGCCTCGCGGATGGCGTCCCGGTTCTCGGACGAGGTGAAGAACCACTTGGGGTACTGGAGGAACACGGCGCCCAGCTGGCCGCTCTCCGCGAGCGGCGCGAGGCCGTCCGCGAACTGGCGCCAGACCTCGGCGAGGAGCTCGCCCGGCAGGTCCTTCGCATAGAGGCGGGCCTTGGCCGCGAGCGTCGCCGGCAGCGCCTCGCGGAGCGCCTTCGGCAGCCGCTTCGTCTCCGTCGGCTGGCCGGTCAGCAGCGCGTGGGCCTTGATGTCGAAGACGAAGTCGGGCGGCGTGCGGGCCACCCACAGCTCGGACGTGCGTCGTGAGGGGAGCGCGTAGTACGTCGCGTCGACCTCGACCACCCGGAAGCGCGACGCGTAGTAGCCAAGGCGATCCTCGGCCGTGTCCGCCTCGCGCGGGTAGAAGACGCCGGCCGCCGTCATGGTGGGGTCGGTCCATGACGCCGTCCCGACACGGACCGTGTGACCGTCGCGCGCCGTCAACGGCTCGGTGGCGGCCTCGTCGAGCGCGGCGACCTCGAGGCGTGCCCGGGCGACGTCCGGCCCAGGATCGTGGGCGGCGTCGAGATCATCCGCAATGCGGTGGGCTGCGGCCGGCTTGGCGGGCATCAGCCGATGCTAATCTGCCGCGGTGCGCTCGGCCAGCACTCGCCGGTAGGCGTGCTCGTAGGCATCGACCATCTTCGCCGGCGAGAACCGTTCGAGCGTCAGCTCGCGGATCAGGCGCCGGTCCAGGTCCCGGATGCGCTCGAGGGCCAGCACCGCCTCCCCGACGTCATCCACGAGGAACCCCGTCACGCCGTGCTCGATGGTCTCGGTGAGGGCGCCTGCGCGGCGCGCGATCACCGGGGTGCCGGTCGCCATCGACTCGATGGCCACGAGCCCGAATGGCTCGGGCCACCCGCCCAGCATCACCGTCGCCAGGGCACCGGCGTAGAGCGGGTCGCGTTCGTCGGGGCCCACCTCGCCCAGGAAGTCGATGTCGCCACCCTCGATCGCGGGCTGCACGACCTCCTCGAAGTGGCGCCACTCGGCGGGCGAGAGGACCTTGGCCGCCGCCCGCAGCGTGATGCCAGTCCGCTGTGCCAGCTCCAGCGCCTCGCGGATGCCCTTCTCGGGCGTCACGCGGCCGACGAACGCGAGGTAGTCGCCTGGGGTCTCGCTGAAGGGCATCGCCTCGAGCGGGAGGCCGTGGTGGATCGTCGCGACCCAGTTCTGGTCCGGGAAGAACCGCCGCTGGCTCTCGCTGATGGCGACGAGCGGCACCTCGCGGTGGGACTCGAGCAGCTCCGGCATGCCCGGAGAGTCGAGGCGCCCGTGCATCGTGGAGATCACCGGGGTGGGGCAGTGCCGCGCGAGCGCGAACCCGTGGTTCTCGAGGTGGGCATGCACGATGTCGAAGCGACCAGCCTCGCGCCAGGCGATCTCGGCGGTGTGCTGCATGTAGCTCGCGGTGTCGCCGAGGTAGCCCGTGGACCACAGACTGCGGTCGACGGACCGGATGTGCTCGAAGGGCACGACCGAATCGCCCGAGGCCACGAGGGCGACGGTGTGGCCGCGTTTGTGCAGCTCGTCGCCGATCACCGCGATCACGCGCTCCGTGCCGGCGTACTCGGGTGGCGGCACGGGCAGCATCGGGGGCGCGACGAGCAGGATGCGGAGGCGTTCCGGCCCGCCCGCACCGGCCCTCGGGTCCATCAAGGCCGCGGAGATTCCCATGCTGTCATTGAACCACCGGCTCGCGGTCTGGACCGCAACGCGCCGGATGGCCGGCATTGCAGGTCCGTGTCGATGCCCACCGGGGACCGGCGGACGGAGCGCGGGACTAGCCGTCTCCCTGTCGCTGGGGAGCGACCGGCGTCTTGGGGGCGGTGGGGGTCGGGGGCGCCGCGTTCACGGTGATGCGGATGATGGCCGGGGCGCTGCCGAGCGCCGACATCGGTCCGCTCTCGGGGGTCAGCACGTCCAGGATGAGCAGGTAGCTGCCCGCGACGTCCGGGGCCTGCAGGGCGAGCACGGCCTGGACTGCCCCGCCGGGGGCGTAGACGCCGTCGTCGAGGCGGCTGGTGACCGGGGCCGGGACCGCGGCGCCGTCTCCCGCGACCCAGGTGGCCACGAGATGCGCGGGCAGCGTCGTCGTGCGGAGCTCGAGGCCCTCCTCGCCCGCGATCCGGTTCGGGGCGGCCGTGACGACCTGGTCCCAGCGCATGGCGCCGGCGTTGAGGACCCGGACCGCAACCTCGGAGGCCTGGCCCGCGGTGACGACGAGCGTCGAGGGGGCGCCATAGGCGACCGCCCGGGTGCCGCCGACGCGGACGATGACCGGCGTGAGCATCGCCTGGGTCGCGGCGTCATACGCGACGCCCTCGGGCGTGTGGAGCGTGGCGGTCAGCCGGTAGAGGCCGGGCACCGGCGGGTATGTGACCTGGAGCGACAGGCCGCGTGCGCCGCGGACGGCCTTTGCGGGGGTGACGACCGTGCCCACCTGCTCCGGGACGACGAGGTCGACCTCGGGCGCTGCGGGGCTGAGCGTGGGGGTGGGCTCGGGGATCGTGACCGGCGTCGGCCCGGGCGTCGGCTCGACGGTCGGCGGGATGGTCGGCGCGTTGGGTCGCTCGAACCGCGCGATGACGTTGGGGTCGATGGTGGGCGAGGGCTCGGGGGTCGGCACCGGCGTGGGTGTCGGCGCGAGCGTCGGTTCCGGGGTCGGCGCGGTGGTTGGCTCGGGGGCGGGCGGCGCGTCGAGCAGGATCGGATCCCAGCGCACGGAGACCTGTGCGCCGGCGGGGATCCGTGTCGTGCGGCCGCTCGCGAGCGGGAGCGTCAGCTTGGTACCGCTCGCCACGATCGGGAGGGTCGAGAAGGCGGGCTCCGCGAACTTGATGCCCGCGGACACCAGCGACGGCTCGCTGGGCGGCCTGATGATCCCGCCGGTTCCGGTGCCGGTCGCGCCGGCGCGCGTGCCGGTCGCGCCGGCCCGGACCTCGGCCGCCGTCAGGCCGCGCGAGACCAGGGAGCGGACGTACCCGCCGGTGGCCTTCTGGGGATCCAGGTGGAGCTTGTAGCCCGGCGTCCGCTCGCTGCCGGCGACGAACGCGTGCTTGCCGCCCGCGGTGGGCGAGGCCGCCCAGATGTCCTCGATGCTGCCGCGGTCGCGCAGGAGGGCCTTCACATAGTAGGCGGGGCCGAGGTAGGCCTCCGCGACAACGGCCCGGGCGCCGGCACGCAGGAAGCCCGCCGCGTAGTTGTCGACCCGCTGGACCGCCTGGTCGCGCGTGCCTTCGGACAGGCCCGGCTCGGTGTTGCCACTGGCATAGCAGAGGTGGCTTAGCACCACGACCGCATTGGGCGCGAGCTGGAGCTTGCCGATGGCGGCCTCGCCGAAGTACTGGTGGTCGCTGTCGTTGCCGCCGGTCTGCGGGTTGAGCCCGAAGCCATTCTGGCTGGGCGGATAGAGGGCGTCCCGGTACCGGCTCGGCCAGCCGTTGCCGTGGCCCAGGTAGACGACGATGGATGCCCCGGTGACCGCGCGCTTGACGGCGGGCCATGTCGCGTCCGGCGTGTAGACGGTCACAACCTCTGCACCGGCGGCCTTCGCCGCCGCGACGGCGCCGTTAGCGAGGGACTTGTACGCGGCGGTGATGCTTCCCGCGGGGCCCACGATGACCGCGACCCGCGGCACGCGCGTCGCAGCCGCGGCGGGTGCAGCGGCACCCGTCGCGCCCATGAGCGCGATGACGAGCGCGACGAGCGTCGCGCGGAGCCAGCGATCCAGCGATCCGTCTCCTAGCCGGTGGTGGCGGCCATGTTCGGTAGTCAACGTAGCCTACGACCCTTATCGCCCGTTGAGAAGGGAGGTTCAGCAGAGACAAAGGGGCCAGGCGACCCGTACGCAGCGTGACGCTGGCGGCGTGCACCGACAAGCCCCCATCGAAGGGGGGCGGCAACCCGCGTACCATCGCCCCATGGCCGAAGCGAATCCGCGCCCGCGGCACACGAACCGGCTCGCCGGCGAGACGAGCCCGTACCTGCTCCAGCACGCCCACAATCCCGTGGACTGGTACCCGTGGGGTCCCGACGCCCTGGGTCGCGCGGTGGCGCTCGACCGGCCGATCTTCCTGTCGATCGGCTATGCGGCGTGCCACTGGTGCCACGTCATGGAGCGCGAGTCGTTCGAGGATCCGGCGACGGCGACGTTCCTCAACGAGCACTTCGTCCCGATCAAGGTTGACCGCGAGGAGCGCCCCGATCTCGACGGCCTGTACATGGGCGCGGTCCAGGCGATCACCGGGCAGGGCGGCTGGCCGATGAGCGTGTTCCTGACTCCGGAGGGTCGGCCGTTCTTCGGCGGCACGTACTTCCCGGACACCCCGCGCCACGGGATGCCGTCGTTCCGCCAGGTCCTCGAGGGCGTGCGTCTCGCCTGGTTCGAGCAGCGAGCCGAGCTCGAGGAGGCCGGCGGCCGGCTCGTCGTGGCGCTCGCCGACCAGCAGCGGACGGGGTCCGCGGCGCCGGGCCTGCCGCCGGCGTCGGTGCTGGCCGAGGCTCTGCGCGCGATCGACGAGAGCTTCGACCCCGTGAATGGGGGGTGGGGCCGGGCGCCCAAGTTCCCCCAGCCGATGACGATCGAGGCCCTGCTGCGACGCCACGTCGCGAGCGGGGACGCGCGGCCCCTCGAGATCGCGCGCCGGAGCCTCGACGCGATGGCCGCGGGCGGCGTGCGGGACCAGCTCGGCGGCGGCTTCCATCGCTACAGCACGGACGCCCACTGGCTGGTGCCCCACTTCGAGCAGATGCTCTACGACAACGCCCAGCTCGCGCGTGTCTACGTGCACGCGTGGGCCCTCACCGACGACACCCGCTACCGCGAGACGGCGACGGGTGCGCTCGACTACCTGCTCCGCGAGCTCCGGACGGCCGATGGCGGCTTCGCCGCGAGCCAGGACGCCGACACGGACGGGGAGGAGGGCGCCACGTTCGTCTGGACGGCCGCGGAGATCCGTGAGGTCCTCGGCGGCGAAGCTGGGCTTTTCGCGGCGGCCTACGGGGCGACGGACGGCGGCAACTGGGAGGGCCACACGATCCTGTCCCGGATCCGCGACGACCGCGAGCTCGGCGAGCGGTTCGGGTTGGCGCCGGCCGAGGTGGCGGCGAGGCTGCGCGTGGACCGGGCCCGGCTGCTGGCGCGGCGGGCGGGCCGGACCCAGCCGGCGCGCGACGACAAGGTGCTCGCGGCCTGGAACGGGCTGGCGATCGCGGCGCTTGCGGACGCGGCGCGGGCGCTCGCGGGGAGCGGCGATCCGTCGCTGGCGGTCACCGCCGCCCGCTATCGCGACGCCGCCGCGGCTGCCGCGGACATGGTCCTGGGGCTCGCTGCTCGGCGCCGACGGGCGCCTCCGCCGTTCGTGGAAGGACGGCAGGGCGAGCGCCGACGGCGTGCTCGAGGATCATGCGAACCTCGGTGACGGGCTGCTCGCGCTGTACGAGGCCACCGGCGACGAGCGCTGGTTCTCGGCGTCGGTCTCGCTCGCGGACGAGATCCTCAAACGGTTCGCGGACCCGGCCGGCGGCTTCTTCGACACGGCGCACGACGGCGAGGCGCTGGTCGTTCGGCCCAAGGGCAGCCAGGACAACGCGGTCCCGTCCGGAGGGGCGATGGCCACGACGCTGCTCCTGCGTCTCGGTGCGTTGGCGGGAGACCCGCGGTACGGCGCCGCCGCGGAGGGTGCCCTCGCCACGATGGCCCCCTACCTCGCGCGCCACCCGACGGCCTTCGCCCAGTGGCTGTGCGCCCTCGAGCTGGCGCATGCCGGGATCTCCGAGGTCGCGATCATCGGCGACCCGGCGACCGAGGAGACGCGGCGGCTGCTCGCGGTGGCGGACCGCGGCTACCACCCGTTCCGCGTCACGGCGGCCGCGCCCTCGCCCGAGACGACGGCGGTCGCGCTGCTGGCGGGCCGGTTCGCGCTCCACGGGCGGGCGACGGCGTTCGTGTGCCGGGATTTCGCCTGCCGCCAGCCGGTCCACGAGCCCGAGGCCCTGGACGCGCTGCTGGTTGGGTCGTGACGGCTGCGTGTCGCAGTGTGGCCCGGGCGCTCGCGGATCGCGACCGGGAGCCGGAGCCCGACTTCATCCTGTGGGCGTGGACCCTGGAGCTTTGAGCAGGGTGACGGGCGCGCTCAGGAAAACTGGCTGAGCGCCGCCTGCAGCATCCTGAGGTCTCCCGTGGGCTAGGAGGTCTTGGGGGCGTCGCCCGAGGCGTCGTCGTTGCCCGCGATGTCGGACTTGATCTCGCCGATCTCCTTGCGGGCCTCCTTGACGCCCTGGCCGAACGCACGGCCGAGGAGCGGCAGGGTCTTGGGCCCTCGCCACATGAGCACCACGATCAGGGCGATGATGAGGACGATCATCCATTCCATGGGCGGGATGGTAGCAGCGCCTGTCGTGGGCGTCGTCGCGGTCGCACGTCGTCGCGGTCGCAGGCGGCGCCGGCCAGGCCCGAGACCCGGCAGGGTCCCGAAACGGGGGGCCGCACGGTCCGGGGCCTGTGGGGGTCCTGCACCGTGCCGTTGGTCCTGCGGCGTCATGGATCGTCGGGCCCACCGGCCCACGCGCCGGCCGGCGCACATCGGCGAGGATTCGCTCCAGACAGGACACCACCGGGACGGCCCCCTCGGACCGGTGCGAACCACACACAATCGATCGCGCGGGACTCTCCTCCCCCTCCACCGCGTGATCGATCGGGCAGACGGAACGGCGAACCCACCCGGTTCGCCGTTTCGGATTCCAGGGGCCGGGAGCTAGAACATCTGTACCAAACATGGAGCTCGGCCTATACTCGCAGTTCCGTGGCCGCGCGTACCAGCAAGGATCCGCTCGCACCCTTCGGGCCCGCTGTCCGGGCCTGGTTCGAGGCGACATTCGAGGCCCCCACGCCGGCGCAGGCGCAGGGATGGGTGGCCATCGCCGCCGGCCGCAGCACGCTGATCCACGCCCCCACCGGCAGCGGCAAGACACTCGCCGCCTTCCTGTGGTGCCTGGACCGCCTGGTGGTGGACCCGCGCCCGGCGGCCACGCGTGAGGACCGCGGCTCAGTCCGTATCCTCTACATCAGCCCGCTCAAGGCGCTGACCTATGACGTGGAGCGCAACCTCCGGGCCCCCCTGGCGGGGATCGCGCTCGCGGCCCAGCGCCTGGGCACGGAGCCACCGCGGATCTCCATCGGCAGCCGCACCGGCGACACGCCCGCCGCTGACCGGCGCGACCTCGTCCGCCACCCGCCGGACATCCTGGTCACCACGCCGGAGAGCCTGTACCTGCTCCTCACGAGCCAGGCCCGCGAGATCCTGGCGGGCGTCGAACAGGTCATCGTGGACGAGGTCCACGCCATCGCCGGCACCAAGCGCGGCGCCCACCTCGCGCTGAGCCTGGAGCGCCTTGAGCGCCTCCGCAGGCCGGACGCGAAGCCCCTCCAGCGCATCGGCCTGTCCGCCACCCAGCGCCCGCTCGAGACCATCGCGCGGTTCCTCGGCGGGGCGGGGGAGGGTCGCGAGGTCGCCATCGTCGACGCCGGCGCCCGCAAGCCGCTCGAGCTCCAGGTCATCGTCCCGGTCGAGGACATGGCGAGGCTGGGCGAGGTCCTGCCGCTCGACGAGCAGCCCGGCGGCCCGGTGCTCGGCGGCGAGATGAAGACCAGCATCTGGCCCGCGATCCACCCCCGGATCCTGGAGCTCATCCGCTCGCATCACTCCACCATCGTCTTCACCAACAGCCGCCGCCTCGCGGAGCGCCTCGCCCAGCGTCTCAACGAGCTCGCCGGCGAGGAGCTCGTCCGCGCCCACCATGGCAGCATCGCGCGCGAGCAGCGCCTGGAGATCGAGGAGGAGCTCAAGGCGGGCCGCCTCCCCGCCCTGGTGGCGACGAGCAGCCTCGAGCTCGGCATCGACATGGGCGCCGTTGACCTCGTCATCCAGGTCGAGAGCCCCACATCCGTGGCCCGCGGCCTCCAGCGCATCGGCCGGGCCGGCCACCAGGTGGGCGAGCCGAGCAAAGGCGTCATCTTCCCCAAGTACCGCGGGGACCTCCTGGAGACCGCCGTGGTCGTGCGCGGCATGCGCGAGGGCCGCGTCGAGCAGACGGTGATGCCGCGCAACCCCCTCGACGTGCTCGCCCAGCAGCTCGTCGCGATGACGATCGAGCAGCAGTTCACCGTCGACGAGCTCCTCGAGATCGTCCGTCATGCCGCTCCGTTCGAGACGCTGACCCGCGAGGTCCTCGAGGGCGTCCTGGGCATGCTCGCGGGCGCGTACCCGTCCGACGAGTTCGCGGAGCTCAAGCCCCGGATCACCTGGGACCGTGTCACGGACGTCATCGAGGGGCGGCGAGACGCCCGCGTCGTGGCCGTCACGAGCGGCGGCACCATCCCGGACCGCGGCCTCTACCCCGTCTTCCTCGTGGGCGAGCCCGGCACGACCGGCCGCCGCGTCGGCGAGCTGGACGAGGAGATGGTCTACGAGCTGCGGGCCGGGATGCACGGCGACGTCGTGGTCCTGGGCGCGAGCTCCTGGCGGGTCGCGGAGATCACGCCCAACCGGGTCACGGTCACGCCCGCCCCCGGCGTCCCGGGCAAGCTCCCGTTCTGGCACGGCGACGCCGTCGGGCGGCCCGTCGAGCTTGGCAGGGCCATCGGCGAGTTCATGCGTGGCATGGAGGTGGACCTCGCCAAGGGGGCGAAGGGCCGGGCGAAGGCGGCGGTCCGGCTGCACGACGAGCACGACCTGGACGATCTCGCGGCGGAGAACCTGCTTGCCTATCTCGAGGACGAGCGCGAGGCCACGGGCGCCCTGCCCACCGACCGGCGGATCGTCATCGAGCGGTTTCGCGACGAGCTGGGCGACTGGCGGCTCGTCATCCTCACGCCCTTCGGCGGGCGCGTGCATGCCCCGTGGACGCTGGCGATCGAGGCCCGGCTCCAGGAGCGGCTCGGGCTCGAGGTCCAGACGATCTACTCCGACGACGGGATCGCGATCCGGCTGCCGGAGGGCGATTCCACGCTGGAAGGGGTCGAGGAGCTGCTGTTCCCGGACCCGGACGAGATCGAGGACCTGGTCGTCGGGCGGGTGGGGCAGTCGAGCCTGTTCGCCAGCCGGTTCCGGGAGAATGCCGCGCGGGCCCTGCTCCTGCCGAGGCGCCGGCCCGGGACGCGGACCCCGCTCTGGCAGCAGCGCCAGCGAGCGGCCGACCTTCTCAGCGTCGCGAGCCGGTATGGGAGCTTCCCGATCCTCGTCGAGACCTACCGGGAGTGCCTCGCGGACGTCTTTGACCTGCCCGCGCTGCGCGAGATCCTGGGCGGCGTCCAGCGCCGCGAGCTGACGGTCCACAGCGTCGAGACGGCGCGCGCGTCGGCGTTCGCGAGCAGCCTGCTGTTCGACTACGTCGCCGCCTACATGTATGAGGGCGACGCCCCGATGGCCGAGCGCCGGGCGCAGGCGCTCACCCTGGACCGCGACCTCCTGCGCGAGCTGCTGGGCCAGGAGGAGCTGCGCGAGCTGCTCGATCCGGCAGCGCTCTCGGACCTCGAGCTCAGCCTCCAGGCCCTCGCGGACGACCGCCAGGCGAAGACCGCGGACCAGGTGCACGACCTGCTGCGGCGCCTGGGCGACCTGTCGCCGGACGAGGCGGGGGCGCGGACCGTCGGCGGGCGCGTGGACGCATCACTGTTCCTCGCGGAGCTCGCGTCCACGCGGCGAGCGGTGCGTGCTCGGATCGCGGGCGAGGAGCGCTGGATCGCGATGGAGGACGTCGCGCGCTACCGGGACGGTGTGGGGGTCAGCGCGCCACCTGGGGTGCCGCAGGCGTTCCTCGCGCCAATCGCGGGCGCGCTCGATGGCCTGCTCGCGCGGTACGCCCGCACGCATGGGCCGTTCCTGGCCGCGGAGCCGGCGCGCCGCTGGGGGCTGCCGGTCGGGGTCGTCGGCGATGCGCTGCACCGGCTGGTCGAGGCCGGAACGCTGCTCGCCGGTGAGTTCCGCCCGGGCGGCGCGGAGCGGGAGCTCTGCGACCCCGAGGTGCTGCGACTCCTGCGCCGGCGGTCCCTCGCGACCCTCCGCCGCGAGGTGGAGCCCGTCGATCCTGTGACCCTGGCGCGGTTCCTGCCTGCGTGGCAGGGCGTCGCCCCGTCACCCGCCGCCACGGGGAGTGCCGGCTCACCGTTCCGCGGCTCTGCGGCTCTAGAGCGCCTCGCCGAGGTCGTGGACCAGCTCGCCGGCCTCCCCATCCCGGCATCCGTCCTGGAGCGCGACGTCCTCCCGGCGCGAATCCCGGGCTACCAGCCGCGGCTTCTCGACGAGCTGGGTGCCATGGGTGAGGTGGCCTGGGTGGGGCGGGGAAGCCTCGGTCGCGACGACGGGCGGGTCGTGCTCCTGCGCCCAGGCCGCGAGCAGCTGCGGCCGGCCGGGCTGCCGGACGGTGTGGAGCGGCCGGCCTCCGATCTCCACGAGCGGCTGCGGGCCCATCTCCGACGCCGCGGCGCCTGCTTCTACCGCGAGCTGTACACGGCCTCCGGCGCCCGCGGGGACCGAGAGGTGCTCGACGCGCTCTGGGACCTCGTGTGGGCCGGCGAGGTCACGAACGACACCTTCGCGCCGCTTCGGGCGCTGCGCTGGAAGCGTCCCGCGAAGGATCACCGCCCGCGCCCTGGGCGGTTGACGGCGCTGGGTCCCCCGGAGGCGGCCGGCCGCTGGTCGCTGGTGGACGACGACGAGGCCGCGGGGCCCTCGCGCACGGAGCGCGTCCACGCGCAGGCGATGGCCCTGCTCGAGCGGCATGGCGTCCTCACCCGCGAGGCAGTCGGCGGCGAGGCCGTGGACGGCGGGTTCTCCGCGGTCTACCCCGTCCTGCGGCTGCTGGAGGAGAGCGGCCGGATCCGGCGCGGGTACTTTGTCGACGGGCTGGGGGCGGCGCAGTTCGCGCTCCCCGGGGCCGTGGACCGGCTGCGGGCGCTGCGCGACCAGCCGGGCGAGGTCTCGGGCGATCACGGGCGTGTCGTGCACCTGCTCGCGGCGGCCGATCCCGCGAACCCGTACGGCGCCGCGCTCCCTTGGCCGCGGCGGGGCGAGGGGGATCGACGGCCGTTCCAGCGTGCGGCGGGGGCGTACGTCGCCATGGTCGACGGGGCGGCCGTGCTCTACATGGACCGTGGCGGAACCTCGCTCCAGGTGCTGCCCGCGGGCGACGAGCCCGAGGTGCTTGCGTACGCGCTCCGCTCGCTGGCCGACCTCGTGCAGGACGGGCGCGTGCGGGACCTTGTCATCGGCAAGGTGGACGGGGAGCCCGTGGCGGCCTCTCGGTTCGGCGAGGCGCTGTTCTCGGCCGGGTTCGTGACCGGGTACCGCGGGTACGCGCTGCGCTCGATGACACCAGCCGAGCGAACGTACCCGCGACCCGCCCCGGTGCGCCCGATCCGCTGACGATCCGCGTAAGCCCGCGGTGAGCGGCGGACCGTATAATGGCTACATGAGCGATCGAAAACGCGCCACAAAGAGGACCGCCGAGGCGACGACGTCCCTGGCATCGACCGGAAAGACACCGGTCGCAGCGGGCGTGCGGGAGCTCCGTGACCACCTCTCGCAGTATTTGGAGCTCGTGCGCGCGGGAACATCCGTGACGGTCACTGACCATGGCGTGCCAATCGGAACCATCGTCCCGATGCGGTTCACCGAGCGCACGATGGAGCTGCACCGACAGGGCAGGGTGAACCTGCCGACGCTTCCCAAGGCGGACGCGACCGCCTTCCGACTCACCGAGGTCGACGGAGGGATCCAGGACATCCTTCGGGAGGTTCGCGGCGAGTGAGCGCCTACTTCGACACCTCCGCGCTGGTCAAGCTGGTCCTGCGCGAGCCCGAGTCGGCCGCCGTTGCCCGCTTGTGGAACGCGACGGCCGATGCGTACGCGTCCGCGATCGGGTACGTGGAGCTCTACGCAGCGATCGCACGGGCGCGTCGCGACGGGCGGATCGAGCCTTCGGCCCTCGTCGGGGTTCGCGCCGACCTCGATGACGTGTGGCGTCAGGTCGTGACGGTCGAGGTCGATGCCGCCGTTGTTGCCGGTGCGGGTGCGCTCGCGGCGCGGCACGCCCTCGCGGCGCTCGATGCGATCCACCTCGCATCGGCGACGGATGTGGCCGACGATGCGAGTCCCTTCGTCTTCGTCACCTTTGACCGGCGGCTTGCCGAGGCGGCGATCGCCGAAGGGCTGGCGGTCATCCCCGAGGTCGCGTAGGTGCCCGAGGGCGACACGCTCGCCCGCACCGCCGACAGGCTGCGCCCGTACCTGCTGGGGCACACCGTGACGGGCGCCTCCGCCCGCGTGCCCGGGCCGCAGGCGGGGCGGCTGGTTGGGGCGACCGTGACCGCTGTGGAGGCCCAGGGCAAGAACCTGCTGATCCGCTTCGACAACGGGCTCGAGGTCCGAACGCACCTGCGGATGCACGGCTCGTGGCACCGCTATCGCCCGGGCGAACCGTGGCGACGCGCCCCCGCACGGGCGAGGCTTGTGATCGAGGTCACGGGCTCGGTCGCCGTCTGCTTCGATGCCCCCACGGTGGAGCTGTTCGAACAGCGGGTCGAGGCGATCCACCCGTCGCTCGGCAGGCTGGGCCCCGACCTCCTCAAGGAGCCGTTCGACATGGCTGAGGCCCTGAGGCGGCTCCGGGATCCGTCTCGTGCCGCGATGCCCATCGCCGTCGCGCTGCTCGACCAGCGGGCGCTCGCGGGCATCGGCAACGAGGTGAAGAACGAGATCCTGTGGCAGGCCGGCCGCTCCCCGTTCACGCCGGTACGGGACATCGACGACGTCGCGCTCCGGGAGCTGATCGAGCTGGGCCGCGTCGTCCTCCGCGAGGGCGCCGCGACCGGCCGCCGGCCGCGCCACGTCTACCGCCGCTCCGGCCGCCCGTGCCCGCGTTGCGGCGCGATCATCCGCGTCGAGCACCAGGGCGCGGACCTGCCCCGGCTCACGTTCTGGTGTCCCCGCTGCCAGCCAGATCCGCGGAGCCTCCCATGAGCCCCGACCCGCTCCAAACCGATGTCGTCGTTGCCTGCGTGCCCGCACCCGGCGGCTGGTCCTGCCGCGTGACCGTGGGCGGCCGTGGACCGGCCACGAGCCACGACGTGTCGGTGAGCGCAGCGGACCTCGCACGCCTCGCCCCAGGCGCCACCGACCCGACCGATCTCGTCGCGCGCTCGTTCGCGTTCCTGCTCGCGCGCGAGCCGAAGGCGTCGATCCTTGGGCGCTTCGACCTCCTGGTGATCGCGCGCTACTTCCCCGAGTACGAGCGCGAGATCAATCGCTAGGCACCTCGCACCGCCCGTCCTCCGTGCGATTCGCCGTCGGCTGCTGCAGGTCGGCGGGGACGTCCAGGCGCTGCTCGAGCGGCCACCCGAGGCCGGGCCTGTCGCACAGCCGTTCGGCTCGCCGTCGAGCCACATCGCCGCCCAGTACGGGCCCACCCATGTGTCGTGCGGCTTGCCGAGCACGCCGTGCACGGTGACGGGGAGCGGACCCTCGTTCCAGAGCATGAAGCCGACCGAGTACGGCTCGCCTCGGCCGCCAGGACATACGCGAAATCCTTGCCGCCGTAACCAAGGACTGCCATGCGGCGACGGCCGCGTCATGGACGGCGTCCTCAGCCTCGACGCGGTCGTCCAGAATGACGGCGGCGAGCCGGTACGCACCGTCGAGATGCCGGTCAACCAGACGGCGGAACGCGTCTGACCGCTCGTCGATGACGCGCAGGCCCGCCCGCTGATCCCGACCCGCCACCGGCTCCCCCACGAGACCCCCAAGCATCCGACCGCGCCTCCGGTCACCCGACATGACGAGGGGACGGCGCGAATCGCTCACGAGGGTATCGATCGCTCGCTATTCGGCACGCGGTGCCCGGCCGCCCCTGGGCAGCACGGTGCGCTGACCGGTCGGCGGAGCGGTCAGTCGCCGATCTCGGCAACGGTGCGGGGAGCGGCGCCGGGCCTGGCAGCGCGTCGCCCGGCGGGGAGCGGCTCATCAAGCCCGAGGAAGCGCCGGAGCCATGCCCATGCGAGCAGGCGGGCACGCGCGAGGGTCGCGACGGGGTCGGTGCCGAAGGATCGCCCCCAGCGCACGGCGCGGTCGCGCTGCACACCGAGCCCGCGGGCCAACGCGGACGGGGAGAGGACCGCGAACGGATGCCGCAACCGCCACCACCATGGTACGGCGGCCCAGATGAACACGAGGAAGTCCGCCCGGATCGGCCGCTCCCCGAATCCGAACAGCACCTGGAGCTGGACGATCGTGAGGGGCAGCATCAGCAGGGACAGCAGCCCCGAGAGGGCGAGGAACACGAGTCCCCACCCGCGGGCCCGGGGCGGGAGGACGAGCCACAGCGGCGCCGGGACCCACTTCATCCACGTCGCGAGCCCCCAGATAAGGCCGCCCACGCGTGGTCCTGTGAAGTGCGCACCGAACAGCGCGAGGGCCAGGAGCAGGTTGATGTTCCCGGTGTCGAGGTTGGCCGCGATCGGGAACATCAACAGGCCAACCAGGATCGCCGTCGGGAGCGGGCGATGGGTATAGGCCCAACGGATCGACCACAGCAGCAGCAGGATCGTCGCGCCGCGCCAGACGAACCAGGCGACCTCCCAGGGCAGCAGGGCCCACGGAATGAAGAGCGGCAGCATCCACGGCGCGTAGACGTAGGGCAGGAACGGCCCCAGCGGGTGGTACGGGTCGCCGCCCTCGAGCCAGATCCGGACGGCCGCCCAGTAGGCCTGGGCGTCGGCGCCGGCTGATTCGCCCCGCGCCAGCATGCCGGCGAGGGCCAGCGCGAACGACACGACCAGGATCGCGATGGCCGCGATCCGTCGCGGCTCCCGGATCCGGGTCGCCTCCAGCCTCAGGGCGCGGCGGATGACCCCGGCCCGGCGGGCCGGCGGGCGCTGGACGGTGGCGGGGGTGCGCATCTGGGCCATTCTCGCGCGTCGGGGGTCGCGGGCGCAGGGCGGACGGTCCGGCGCCTGGGCGAACGTCCGGCGCCACCCATGCGCACGATGCCCGGACCCTTTCCCGGGGGTTCGGGCCCTGTATGGGCGCTGCTAGACTCCCGTGACCATGCCGCACGGAACCGTGATCGTCATCGGCGGGGCGGAGGACAAGGTCCGGGATCGGGTCATCCTCAGCCGGTTCGTCGCGCTCGCGGGCGGACGGGACGCGAAGATCGCGGTCATCGCGACCGCCAGCTCCTTCGGCATGGAGGCCGGCGACCGCTACAAGTCCGTGTTCACGGAGCTGGGTGCTGCCGAGGTCTTCCCGCTCAACGCCGTGACCCGCGCGCAGGCCAACGACGAGCACAGTGCCCGGATCATCCGCGACTCCACGGGCGTCTTCATGACCGGCGGCAACCAGCTGCGGCTGTCCTCGATGTTGGGCGGGACCCGCCTCGCCGATGCCGTCATGTCGCGGTTCATGGCGGGTGCCGTGGTCGCCGGCACGTCGGCGGGGGCGTCGGCGGTGTCGTCGCACATGATCGCGTTCGGGGCGTCGGGGGCCACGCCCAAGCACCGCATGGCGCAGATCGCCGCGGGCCTCGGGCTGCTGCCAGGCGTCATCGTGG
>JANNHX010000499.1:0-3779 GCA_031404615.1 Chloroflexota bacterium | reverse complement strand
CCGAAGCGGGGGCGAGCTTCCTCGAGAAGCTCCCGGCGGACGAGTACCCCCATCTCGCGGAGCACGTCATGCAGCACCTCGAAGGACCAGGCCACGTCGATGAGGGCGACTTCGAGTTCGCGCTCGACCTGATCCTCGACGGCATCGAGAGGATCAGGGACGGGGCCTGACGCCAGGACCAGGCCTGACGACTCGCCAGGCCCGGTACATTGCCGCGCCCGGCCCGGACCTACTGGTACCGCAGCGCCTCGATCGGGTCCAGCTTCGCCGCCTGGCGCGCGGGCCAAACCCCGAACACGACGCCGACCACGAGCGAGAACGCGACCGCGAGCAGGATCGTCTGGGCGCTGAGGTTGAGCCCCCAGCCGGCGATCGCCCCGACCCCCGCGGACGCCGCCACCCCGAACGCGATCCCGATCACGCCCCCGGCGAGCGACAGCACCAGGGCCTCGACGAGGAACTGGAGCAGGATGTCCCGGTTGCGGGCGCCGATCGCCTTGCGGATGCCGATCTCGCGGGTCCGCTCGCGGACCGAGACCAGCATGATGTTCATGATCCCGATCCCGCCGACGACGAGGCTGATCGACGCGATCCCCGCGAGGAGCAGCGACAGGAAGCCGGTGATCGTGCCGAAGGCGGACAGGAGCTGCGCCTGGTCGATGACGGTGAAGTCAGCCTCCGCGCCGTCCGCGATCCCGTGGCGGGCGCGGAGCAGGTTGGAGATCGCGACCTTGGTGAGCGGGATGGTCGCGGGGTCCGCGGCGCTGACCGAGATCGACTGGACGGCGTCGCCGGCGACGAAGTGGTCCCGCATCGTCGAGAGCGGGATGAACACCTGGTCGTCGAGGATGCCCTTGGGCTGGAGCACGCCGATCACGCGGAACGGCACGCCGCCCACGAGGATGTCCGCGCCGACGGCGGACTCGTCGAGCTTGAGGGCCTCGGCGGTCGCGGAGCCGATGACGGCGACCCGGAGCCCCGCCCGATAGGACGGCTCCGTGATGAAGGCGCCGCGCCAGATCTCGTATGCACGCACGGGCTGGAAGGCCGGCGTGATCCCCGACACGGTGGTGGTCGTGTTCCGGTCTCCCGCGACGACGACCGCGATGGTCGACACCTGCGGCGCGACCTGGTCGACACCATCGACGCCGGTGATGGCCTCGGCGTCGGCGAGGGTGAGGGTGTCCGCACTGCCGGCGGCGCCGCGCACGAACCCGTTGTTGTTGGCGCCCGGGCTGACGCTGATGAGGTTGGTGCCCAGGCCCTCGATGAGGTTGGTGATGCCCGAGGTGGCGCCCTGCGCCACGGACACGAGGGCGACGATCGACCCGACACCGATGATGACCCCGAGCATCGTGAGCACGGCGCGCATCTTCGAGGCGGCGAGGCGCGAGAGGGCGAGCGGGATGAGCTCGAGCGGGTTCATGCCGCGACCCTCCCGTCCTTGACGTGGACGCTCCGCTTGGCCGCGACGGCCACGTCGCCGTCATGGGTGATCAGGACGACCGTGGTCCCGGAGGCGTTGAGCTCGTGCAGGAGCGCGAGGACGTCGGCACCGGACTGCGAGTCGAGGTTGCCGGTGGGCTCGTCCGCGAGCAGGATCGCGGGCTTCGTGACCAGGGCCCGCGCGATCGCGACGCGCTGCTGCTGCCCGCCGGAGAGCTCCGAGGGCTGGTGCTCCATCCGGTCGCCGAGGCCGAGCCGCTCCAGCGCCTCGCGGGCACGCGCGTTCCGCTCACCCCGCGAGACGCCGGCATAGAGCAGCGGCATCGCCACGTTCTCCAGGGCCGTCGTCCGCGGGAGCAGGTTGAACGACTGGAACACGAACCCGATGGTCCGGTTGCGCAGCCGCGCCAGCGCGTCGTCGTTGAGCTCCGCCACGTTCTCCCCGGTGAGCCGGTAGGTGCCGCTCGTCGGGCGGTCCAGGCAGCCGAGCAGGTTCATGAGCGTGGACTTGCCCGAGCCCGACGGGCCGACGATGGCGAGGAAGTCCCCGCTGTGGACCTCGAGGTCGACCTCGCGCAGGGCGTCGACCTCGAGTCGGCCGGACCGGTACACCTTGCCGATGCCGCGCATCTCGATGACGGGCGCCGCTCCCTCGATGGGCGGCGCCGCCGGTTCGACGGCGGGCAGCGGGAGGCTCACTGCCCCGCCGCCGGGCTCGCCGCTCCCGACGTGCCGCCACCGGGGCCGGTCGGGAACTGCTGCACGAGGTCCTTCGCCGACACCGTGCCCGTCACGACCTCGGTGCCGGCGTCGATCCCGCTCCGGATCTCCGCGTACTCGGCGGTCAGGAGGCCGACCTCGACGGCGACGGTCCGCGCCACGCCGGGTCCCGTGGGGACCTGGACGGTGTACGCGCCGGGCTCGCCGCCCAACGCCGCGGCCGGCACGGCGACGACGCCCGTGGCAAGGGCCGTGGTGACGTCGATGTCGGCCGTCATGCCGGGCGCTACGAGCTCCGGCGCCGAGGCCAGCGCGATCACGAGGTCGTACGACACGACCCCGCTCGCGCTCGTGGTCGGGGACGCGAGGTCCACCGACTTGACCGAGCCCGTCACCGCCGCGTCCAGCGCGGAGACGGCCACGTCGACGGGCTGCCCGACCGCGATCCGCGGCAGGTCGCTCTCGGTGACCGACGCCGTGACCTCGACGGCGACGGATCGGAGCCGGATCACGGTCCCGGATGCGATGTCGCCCGGCCGGATGTCCACCGACGAGACGATGCCGTCGATGGGCGCGGTGATTGTCGCGAGGTCGAGGGTCTCCTGCGCGTCGCTCACGGCGCCTTCGGCCTGGACGACGGCGGCCCGGTCCGCTTCGACGGCCGCGCTGGTGTCGACGCTCGTGGCGCCCTTGTAGGCGAGGTTCGCGGATGTGACGCCGAGCTTGGCCGCCGCGACCTGGCTGGATGCCTGGCTGTTCGCGCTGCTGGCCTGGCGCCGGACGCTCGCGAGCGAGCGGGTCGCCTGCGTGACCGCGGCCTTGTCGGCGGTGATCACAGCCGCCGGGGCACCGGCCGCACGGTCCGCGGCAAGCATGCGCCGGGCATCGGCGAGCGCGGCCGATGCCTGCGAGACCGCGAGGCGGCCCGAGGCCTGCGTCTGCGAGAGGGCCGCGCGCGCCTGGCTCAGCTGCTGCCGCGCCTGGGTGATCCCGAGCTTCGCCTTGGCCTTGCTGTTGCTGGTGACCGGCTTCTCGTCCGCCTTGAGTCGGGCCTTGGCCGCAGCCAGGTTCGCGGTCGCGATGGCGAGGGCCTGGTCGGCATCTGAGGTGTCGGCGACGGCAAGCACGTCGCCGGCCTTGACGGCATCACCGACGGAGACGGCCACGCTCTCGACGGTCCAGGACGTGGCGCCGGCGACGGCCGCCGAGGTTGTCGTGGACGCCGAGCCGAGCGCCGTCGCGGTCGAGGTGTCCAGCGAGCGCTTCGGCTCCGTGCCAAAGGCCAGCGTGTAGGCGTCCACCGGGCGGATCGAGCCGCTCACCGCGACCGAGTCGCGGACGTCGGCGGTGGTCGCCGTGGCGGTGAGGAACGTCGTTGAGGGCGTCCGCGGCGACAGCGCCCCGGCCGCGACGGTGACCCCGAGCACCCCGAGCACGACGACGATCGCCCCCCCCGCGATGATGGCCCGCCTGCTCATCGGGCTCCGGCCCGCGTTGTCGCCCGTTCCTCGACACCGCAGACGCGTGCCTCGATACCGTCCGCGCCGAGCTCGGCGACGCGCGAGACGGCGCCTCCCAGCACCCGGAAGAAGGCGAGGACGATGGCGATCTCG
>JANNHX010000498.1:0-1617 GCA_031404615.1 Chloroflexota bacterium | reverse complement strand
AGGACCACCCTCTCCAGCTCGCCCTTGTGGGCGAGAACCCGGAGCGCAAGGCCGAACGCCCGGCGGGAGTCCTGGTCCAATCCGTCCGGCTCGTCGATCACCAGCGAGGTGATGGCGGTCCCGGCCCGGCGCGCCACGAGGCGGCTGAGGCCGACGGCGAGGGCGAGCGAGACGGACATCCGCTCGCCGCCGGAGAACAACGCGAGGGGCCGCTCGCCGGCCGCGTCGCGCACGACGAGATCGAGGGCCTCGACGACGCCCGACCCGTCCTTCTTGGCCCGCTGGGCGCGGATCGCGACGGTCATGCCCGGCCGCAGGTCCGCGAGCAGCTCGTTGGCGTGCGCCTCGAGCTCGGGGATCGTGCCCTCGATGATCCGCGCGGGGATCCCGTTGACCCCGAAGGCGGCCACGAGCCGGCGCAGCAGCGCGGCGTCCGCGTCGACCGACGCGATTCCCGCCGCGACCTGGTCCCGCTCGAGCGCCAGCCGGTCGAGCTGCTCGAGCGCCGCCTTCGCCGAGGCCTCGGCACCCTGGGCGGTCCGGAGCCGGCCGCGCGCCTGGCCGACCTCGCCTGTGACCCGCTCGAGACCGGCGGCGACCGCCACCCGTTGCGCGCGGAACGGCTCGAGCTCGGCGAGGGTCGCCTGGGCCTCGACGACGGCAGCTCGCGCGGCCGCCCCGTCGGCGCTGACCGACGCGATCTCGGCGTCCGCCGCGGCGATCGCCGCCTCGGCCTCGGCCAGACTGGCCTCCGCGTCTGCGACGGCGTCGGCGCGAGCCGCGAGGGCCTCGAGCCGGCGGAGCTCCCGAGTGAAGGCATCGAGGGTGGCCGGGGCATGACCGAGCTCGCGACGCCGGTCCTCGAGGCGCACGAGCTGCGCGGCCTCGGTTGCCAGGAAGAGCGGCTCCTTGGGCTCGGTGCCCTCGAGGCGCCGGTACTCGTTGGACGCGGCGCCCAGGCGCGCGGCGAGGTCCTCGCGCCCCGGAGAGACCTCGGTCCCGCACTTGGGGCAGGGGATCGGCACGAGGGCCGCCATGGCCGCCGTGAGCTCGTCGACGCGCGTCCGGGCCGACCCGTAGCCCGCGGTCCACGCCGCGACCTCCTCGCGGATCGTGGCCGAGGCCAAGGCGTGCGCCTCGCGCCGGGTCCGGATCCGCTTGTCGAGCTCCGCGTCCTGGTCGCGCAGCGCCTCGAGTCGCGCTACCTCGGCCTGCTGGTAGGGGAGGTCCGCGGCGGCCTCGACAGCGCCGGCGCCGGCGTCGATGGCGAGCTTCGCGCGGGCGACCGCGGCGATCGCCACGTCCTTCCGCGCCCGGGCATCCCGGTAGCGGTCCGCGAGCCCTGCAACACGGGCGTCGAGCTCCCCGACCAGGCGGCGCTGCGCGTCGCCGGCGGCCAGGCGCGCATCGAGCCGCGCGAGCTCGGCGACGGCGCCTGCCTGGGTGCGCTCGAGGCCGTCGATCTCGTCGGACACCTGCCCGAGCAGCGTCGTCGCGAGCGCGATGTCGGCGCCGACCTCGGGGCGCTCGGCGAGCCTGCCATCGAGCCGCTCGAGCTGGCCGCGCTCGGCGCCTACCTGGGCCTCGAGGTCACGGGCCTGGGTGCGGGCCTGCGCC
>JANNHX010000497.1:0-6782 GCA_031404615.1 Chloroflexota bacterium | reverse complement strand
TGTGGAAGGGCGGCGGGATCGAGGTCTTCGATCTGGGGGTCAACGTGCCCCCGGCGACGTTTGTCGAGGCGGCCCGCGAGCACGACGCCCACCTGATCGGGGTGTCGGCCCTGCTCACCACGACCATGCCCAACATGCGCGGCGTGGTGGAGGCGGTCCGCGAGGCCGGGCTCACCGCCAAGGTCGTCATCGGCGGGGCCCCCGTCACCCCCGAGTTCGCGACCCAGATCGGCGCCCACGGCTACGCCCCCGACGCCGGCTCCGCGGTCGACCTCGCGCGCGGCCTGCTGGCCGGCTGAGAAGGGAGCCCACGGGTCATGACCACCACCAGTTCCGGCCTGCTGGCCGCCGACGTCGCGGTCGTCCGCGAGCTCGCTGGCCTGCTGGAATCGTAAGGCGACGGGCCCTGCAGGTGGCCCGGAAGCCCGTGTATCGCGATAACGAGTCGAGTCGCTCGGAGCAACCCCGGCCTCACGGGTGCAGTCAGCGGCGCACGGACTCGCAGGAGGCAACAGCGTGACCGAGCCGTTCTTCACCGAGGTCGAAGGCCCCATCCCATTCGGCGGGATCGGGTCGTCTGATCCGCTCGCGTTCAAGGTCTACCAACCGGATCGAATCGTGCTCGGGAAGCCGATGAAGGACTGGCTCCGCGTCGGCGTCTGCTTCTGGCACTCGTTCGCTTGGGACGGGCGCGACATGTTCGGCATCGGGACCATGGACCGGCCGTGGCTCGCCGAGGGCGCCGATCCCATGGACGCGGCACGCACGAAGATGGCCGTCGCGTTCGAGTTCTTCGAGAAGCTGGGCGTCCCGTACTACTGCTTCCACGACCGCGACGTCGCTCCCGAGGGCGAGTCCTTCGCCGAGTTCCGCGCCAACCTCGACGCTCTCGTCGACGACGCGCTGGGCTACCAGGAGCGGACCGGCGTCCGACTCCTGTGGGGCACGGCGAACATGTTCACGCACCCGCGCTACCAGGCGGGTGCGGCGACCAACCCGGACCCGGCGGTGTTCGCCTACGCGGCCGCGCAGGTCAAGCACATGCTCGAGGTCACGCAGCGCCTGGGCGGCACGAACTACGTGCTGTGGGGCGGTCGCGAGGGCTACGACACGCTGCTCAACACGGACCTCCGCCGCGAGGGCGAGCAGCTGGCCCGGTTCCTGCACCTGGTCGCCGAGCACAAGGCGAAGATCGGCTTCGAGGGGACGCTCCTCATCGAGCCCAAGCCGATGGAGCCCACCAAGCACCAGTACGACCACGACACGACGGTCGTGCACGGGTTCCTCGCCCGCCACGGGCTCGAGGGCCAGTACAAGGTCAACATCGAGGCGAACCACGCGACGCTCGCCGGGTACAGCTTCCACCACGAGGTCGCGTACGCCGCGGCGAACGGGCTGCTCGGCTCCATCGACGCCAACCGAGGCGATCCGCAGAACGGCTGGGACACCGATCAGTTCCCCAACTCGGTCGAGGACCTGGTGATGCCGCTGTACGAGATCCTGCGCGCCGGTGGCCTCGGGACCGGCGGCTTCAACTTCGATGCGAAGCTGCGCCGCCAGTCGAGCGACCGGACGGACCTGTTCCACGCCCACATCGGCGGCATGGACACGCTCGCCCTGGCGCTGCTCGCCGCGGCGGACATGGTCGAGAAGGGTGCGCTCTCGTCGATGGTCGCAGACCGCTATGCGGGCTGGGATGGCGAGCTCGGCCGCTCGATCCTCGCCGGCGAGGCCGGTCTCGTGGACCTCGAGGCGCGCGTCGCCGCAGGGGAGATCGTGCCCGTGCGGGCCTCGGGTCAGCAGGAGCTCTACGAGAACATCGTCAACCGCCACATCTGGTCGGTCACGGCCGGGCTGGCCCGCGAGGGCTGACGCCATGCCGCTGGTGCTCGGCCTCGATGCCTCGACGACCGCCACCAAGGCGGTCCTGCTCGACCCTGCGGGCACGGTCGTCGGAACTGGCGTCGCCGAGTACCCGCTGTCCGTGCCCCGGCCCCTGTGGAGCGAGCAGGACCCCGCCCTGTGGTGGGATGGCGCCTGCATCGCGATCCGGTCCGTGCTGGCGTCCACCGGCACGGACCCGGCGGACATCGTCGCGGTCGGCCTCACCGGGCAGATGCACGGGTCCGTGCTGCTCGACGCGGCCGACGAGGTGGTCCGACCGGCACTCCTCTGGAACGACCAGCGGACGGCCGACGCCTGCGACGCGATCCGGGCGGCCGTCGGCAGGGAGCGGCTTATCCGGATCACGGGCAACGACGCGCTGACCGGGTTCACCGCCCCCAAGCTCGTCTGGGTCCGCGACAACGAGCCCGAGCACTGGGCGCGCATCCGGCACGTCCTGCTGCCGAAGGACTACGTGCGCCTCCGGCTCACCGGTGAGTACGCGACCGACAAGGCTGATGGCGCCGGCACCCAGCTGTTCGACCTCGCCAGGCGTGACTGGTCGGACGAGATCCTCGCGGACCTCGGGATCGACCGGGCATGGATGCCGGCGACGGTCGAGGGCACGGAGATCACGGGACGCGTGACGGCTTCCGGAGCCGCCGCCACGGGGCTCGTCGTGGGCACGCCGGTCGTGGGTGGCGGTGGCGACCAGGCCGCGAACGCCGTCGGGACGGGCGTCGTGGACGAGGGCACGATGGCGCTCTCGCTGGGCACGTCGGGCGTCGTCTTCGCGGCGACGGCGTCGCCCGTCGTCGAGCCGGAGGGCCGCGTCCACGCGTTCTGCCACGCCGTCCCGGAGCGCTGGCACCTGATGTCGGTGATGCTCTCCGCGGCCGGGTCCCTGCGCTGGTTCCGCGACACGGCGGCGCCGGGCGTCCCCTTCGCGGACCTCTCGGCCGGGGCGGGCGAGGTTCCCGCTGGCGCCCAGGGGCTGCGGTTCCTGCCCTACCTCTCGGGCGAGCGCTCGCCACACCCGGACCCGCTCGCGCGCGGCGCGTTCGTGGGCCTCACCCTCGCCCACGACCGGCGGCACCTGGTGCGTGCCGTGATGGAGGGCGTGGCGTTCGGGCTGCGGGACGGGCTGGACCTCATGACAGCGGCGGGGGTCGCCGCGCCATCGCAGATCCGGGCCTCGGGCGGCGGGACCGCGTCGCCCGCCTGGGTCCAGGTCCTCGCCGACGTGCTCGGCGCGCAGATCGCCACCGTGTCCACGACCGAGGGCGCGGCCTACGGCGCGGGGTTGCTCGCGGCGGTGGGCGCCGGCTGGTTTGGGACCGTGGCGGAGGCGGCGAACGCCTGCGTGCGGGTCACGCCCATGGCCTCACCGGGCCCGGATGCGGTCGCGTACGCTTCCTGGCACGCCGAGTACCGGGAGCTCTACCCGGCCCTCGCGCCGCTCTTCCACCGCCTGTCGGGCGCCCCTGCCTGACGGTTCGCCCAGCCCGGAGACGTCCCCGCTTGACCGGTAGCCCCAACGCCCCGTCCCAGTTCATGAGCGCCGGCTCCGCCAAGGCAGTTCTCGTCACGGGTGCGCCGGGCAACGTCGGGACGCCGCTCGTCGAAGCGCTCCTTGACCTCGGTGCCCGCGTCCGCGTCGCGGCCCGGGACGTCGACTCCGCGCGGGCCGTCTTCGGCGACCGGGCGGACATCGTCCGCTTCGACTTCGCCGACCTGTCGACGTTCGGTGCCTTCGATGGCGTCGATCGGATGTTCCTGCTTCGGCCTCCCCAGATCGCCGATGTGAAGCGGGTCATCGGCCCGGCGATCGACTCCGCACGCGATCGCGGAGTCCGTCACGTCGTCTTCCTGTCCATCCAGGGCGCGGATCGGAACCGGCTCGTTCCGCATCGCAAGATCGAGGACCACCTGCGCCGTTCGGGCCTCACATGGACGTTCATCCGGGCCGCCTACTTCATGCAGAACCTGTCGACAACCCACGCCCGGGATATCCAGCTGCGCGACGAGATCTACATCCCCGCTGGTCGCCGATCGCGGACCGCGCATGTGGACGCCCGAGACGTGGCGGCTGTCGCTGCGCGCGCGCTGGTCGACCCGACCCACGAGGGTCAGGCGTATACGCCCACGGGGTCGGCCGCACTGACCTATGACGAGTGCGCGGCCATCCTGACGGAGGTGCTCGGTCGACCGATCCGCAACGCCAACCCGACGCCATGGCACTACTGGCGCCGGATGGCCGGTCGGGGCATGCCGGCGGCGATGATCGCGGTCACCCTTGGCATCTACACGGCCGCCCGGTTTGGGCTGGCAGCGGGCCTGACCGACGACGTCGAGCGGCTGACGGGTCGGCCGCCGATCTCGTTCGACACGTTCGCTCGGGACCACAGCGACGCCTGGGCGCCGCGTCCAGGGCCGAGCCGCACCGGCAGCGACCCCGCCGTCAGCGAACCAGAAGCCTGACATGCTGGTGACCATCCTCGGCGCGACCGGGCGCATCGGGTCGTTGGCCCTGGGTCACGTCAGGCCTCGACTGGACGTCGCTTCGGCCGCTGATCGTCACGGATGGCGAGGCACGCGGCTATTGCCTCACGGACTGCCTATCGCCTGGTGCGTAGGTGACACGTTTGACAGCGCAACGACTCAGACGCTACCGTTGACCATGCAACTACCTGTTTGAAGGATCCGACATGCCCGCGGCCGCGACCATCCCTCCGGATCTCCTTGACCTCTTCGAGGAGCCAGCCCTTGGTCACCTCTCCTACCTGAACAAGGCGGGTCAGATCGTGACCTGGCCGATCTGGATCGACTTCGACGGCACGCGGCTCCTCGCTGGCTCGCCGATCGGATCGCGCAAGGGCGCGTCGCTTCGGGAGCGGCCGCAGGTCGCCGTCTCGATCGTGAGCACCAGGAACCCGTTCCACTGGCTGTCCGTGAGCGGCCGGGTCGTCGAGATCAAGCCGGATGTGGACCTCGCCTACATCGACCGGATGGCGCAGAAGTATTTCGGCAAGGACTACGAGCAGCGCAGCCCGCGCGAGGTCTTCGAGATCGAGATCGACCGCATCAGCCACTCGGGCGCCTGGGGCTGATCAGGCCGACGCCCGTCAGGTGGGCACCGGACTCCTCCAAGGGCTTGGGCGGTGACGCCTGTCAGCATCGACCCGGTCGGCGAGGAGCTTGCCCGGGTCCGGGGGACTGACCAGAGGATGAGATCGCGCCGGCCAAGTGCCAAATCCGCATGGAACGCGCGACAAGCATCCATCAGGAACGGGTCAAGGACGATCACGACGCAACCCCGGCCGTTGCTGATGTCGACGCCAAGGGGCGTCCCGCCGGGTACGATCGATCCGATGGATGCCCCGGCGCGCCTGCAGTACCTCGCGGACCTCCCGGCTCGGCTCGCGGCCGCGGTCGGGGCGGGGGAGCTTATCGAGGCGACGCGGCCGCCCGAGGTGCTCGGCATCACGCGGGCACTGGAGCCGGCCGACGTGTGGGTCGGGGCCGATCGCCTCCCCGCGCCGATCCCGCGCGTCGTCCTTGACATCGACCCGCCGATCGACGCGCGCGCGCTCTGCCAGGCATGGGGGATCGCCCGGCCGGTGGCCGTCTCGTCCGATGTGCACCAGCGCCGCTGGCAGATCTTCGTCGCGGGGGAGGACCTGCCGGACCCGTACCAGCGGCGGATTGCCACGCGCACCTTCGCGAGCGGCCGCTGGGACATCCACCTCCACCTGGCGACCAGGCCGTCCGGGGACCTTCCGGGGGAAGTGGCCGGCGCGTCACCCGCGTACGATGTGCTCGAGCGGGGCGGCGAGATCCGCCGGATCGAGGTGTCGCCAAGCGCCCGCCGATCGAAGGTCGTCCGGGCCGACCACGCCGACGCCCGCGCCCTCCTCGACGCGATGGCCGGCCTCAACCCGGCCTGGCCACCCGGCTGCGAGGCCCGCCCCGACGCGGACTTCGTCGTCATCTACGACGGCGAGAAGCCCGCCGCCGGGGCCGAGATCGGCGACGACGGGCAGGGCACGTTCACGGCGTCACGCCTATGCGTGTCCCCGGACCCGCATGCCGGCGACGCGGCATCGGCGCTGCTTGATCTCCTGGAGGCTGTGGCGCTCGAGCGCGGCGGCGATCGGCTGTGCCTCGACGGCAGCGCGTTCCTGCAGTCCTCCCACGTGCCATACCTGCGTCACGGCTACGTCGTCGCTCCGCCCTACGCCGGCGATGCCGACGACTCGGTGTGGGCGGAGCGCGACATTCGGTGGAAGTCGGGGTAGCCGGGGATCGCTTCACCCGCGCACGACGGTCCCAGGCATAGCCCGCCGGAACCCTTCAGCCCGAAGCGACCTAACGTGTCTTGATGGCATAACGGTAGAACGCTATGCTGCACCCATGGCTGGCACCAAGCGCAAGGTCACCCTCTACGTGGACGAGGACGTCCTGCGCGCAGCCCGTGTCCGCGCGGCCCGGACCGATAAGCGCGACTCGGAGGTCGTGGAGGCGGCCCTGCGCGCCTACCTCGGCTTCGAGGTCCTTGCGAGCGTGTGGGCGCGCAGCGACCTGGGCGAGGACGACGCGATGCGGCTGGCGGTGGAGGAGACGCACGCGATGCGTGCACAACGGCGTGCCGCGCGCGGTTCTTGACACCAACGTCCTCGTCTCGGCGCCGATCAGCCCGGGCGGCGGGAGCGCCCGGCTCCTGCTCGAGCTGCGCTCGGGGGCCTTCGAGCTCATCGTGTCGCCGCTCCTGCTTGCCGAACTGCGCGAGGTCCTGGGGCGCGACAAGTTCCGTCGCTACGTGTCGGAAGCGGAAGCCGATGCCTACGTCGAGCTCATCCGGAACGAGAGCTCCAGGTTCCAGACCCAGTCGCCCGAGC